>JALYKU010000056.1 GCA_030774595.1 Chloroflexota bacterium
GCGCGTACTCGCCCTGCTCGACGTGCTTCGCATCTCGTTCACGACGCTCGTCGGCCATGACCTGGGTGGGGGGATCGCGCAGTATCTCGCGGTGCGGCATCCCACCCGCGTCGCACGGCTCCTTCTCGTCAGCTCCGTGGCGTTCGACAGCTGGCCCACGCGCGACGTGCGGATCGTGAAGGCGACGCTGCCGCTGACGCGCTTTCTTCCCGCGAGCTGGGTGGCCTCGGTGCTCCGCTCGGATCTCCTGCGCGGCTACTCGGACGAGCAGCGCGGAGGCCACTCCGTGGACATGTACATCCGTCCGTTCGAGGGGCCCGAAGGACGGGACACCTTGATCGAGCACATCGCCGCGCTCGATTCCGATGAGACGATGGCGCTGGCACCGCGGCTCAAGGACATTGTCGCGCCCACGTCGATCCTCGCGGGTGCCCACGATCCTTTTCTCGCGATCAGCGTGGCCGAGCGGCTGCACGACGCAATTCCAAAGTCGTCGCTCGAGGTGATCCCGACCGCGCGCCACTTCGTTCCCGAAGTCGCACCGCAAAACGTCGGCGATGCGATCGCCGATCTGGTGTCGCGATGAGCTCGCGCCTGGAGGCGTTCCGGGCGATGGTGGCACAGCATCCGGACAACGTGCTCGCGCGGTTCGGGCTGGCGAACGAGGCGCTCAAGGAAGGACTGCACGCCGAGGCGGTGGAACAGCTGCGCGCCTATCTCGCCGCGTACGATGATGAGGGAAACGGCTTCGGGCGATTGGCGCTCGCGCTGGAGAAGCTCGGCCGGATCGACGAAGCGAAGGAGGCGCTGCGCGCGGGAATTGCGGCGTCGCAGCGGTTCGGGCATCCGGGAATGGCGTCGGAGCTCGAGTCGCGGCTGGAGGAGCTGGAGAGCGAGTGATGCGGGCGGCGCGGTTACGGAGATAGTCCTTCCATCGACCGTTCGAGAAGAAACCGCCCTCCCGTTAGCGCAGCGCCCTCGTCGCCTGGCGCAACGCGTCCCCTGCTTTGCCGAACCTCGCCGCCAGGTCCGCGATCTCGGACTGTGCGCGCGATCGATCGCCTGCCCGCGTCGCTTCGTTGATCGAGGGGAACGCCATCGTCGAATATCCGTTGTCCACGTCCGACGCGTAGATGAGGTTGCGATACCACGGGCGCGTCGCAAGTCCTTCCGGCCGCGTGAGTGCGCGCTCGACGCGCATGAGCGCTGCGTTCGTGCGCGCACGTCTGCTCTTCGGCGGCGCGCCGTGCGCGAGCGCGGAGTCGCGCACGCTCGCGAACGACCGCGCGGCGGTTTCGAAGCCGTCGATCGATGCAGCCAGCGCGCTCGCGTCGAGCGCCTTCTCGTGCTTCGCGGTGTCCTTCTCCACGGCGGCGAGATTGACGCGCATGGTCCGCGCGAACTCGACGTAGTCGTACGGGAGGATGTCGGCGTTGGCGAGGCGAAGTATCATCGCAGCGCCGATGCGGCCTGAGGCCGCGTGATACGCGTAGGTCGGATCCCCGAAGGTCGACATCCAGTGGTACGAATCGAACTGCGAGTGGTAGACACCGGATTTGCCACCGAACCCCCAATCGGAATGCGGGATCCCCAAGTGATTATAGAACCCGGCGAAATCCGAGCCGCCACCGGGATCGCCCATCTCGGGCTCCAGGCTGTCCGCGATCACGTGGCTCTTCCGCCACACGTCGTAGATCGACCCGCCACCGCCGGGGTCGGCGATCTCGCGTGCAACGTCGCGCAGGGTCGAACGAAGTGACGGTGACCCGCCGCCGCCGAAATGCGAGCCTCCCGCCACGCCATCCTGGTTGAGATAGGCGACGCCCCCGCGCTGCAGACGCAGCGAATCGTCTTCGACGAACTCGGTGGATCCGATCACTCCCCACTCCTCGGCGTCCCACGTCGCGAAGACCAGCGTGCGTTTCGGACGCATGCCAGCCTTCACTTCCGCAGCTACCGCGCGCGCCGCTTCGAGCACACTCACCGTACCACTGACGTTGTCCGCAGCGCCCGGCCCCCACGCGTCGCGGTGCCCGCCGATTACCAGCACCTCGTCGGGAAATTCGCTTCCGCGCACAATGCCAAACGTGTCGAAGATGTGTTTGAACGGCTTGGTCGCGGTATCGCTGCGAACCATCACACGCGCGGCGACGGAACCCGGACCGACATGATATCGAAACGGCAGTCCGCCCTGCCACGTCTGTGGGATCTCCGCCCCGCCCACCTCGTGCAGCAGCGCACTCGCATTGCGGTAGCCGATGGGCATCACCGGAATGTGCGGAACGTCCATCTTCTCGAGCGAAATCCGCGGTGCACCCGGGCGACTGGGATATCCCTGCGTGCTCGGGTCGCCGATCAGATTCAACACGCTGCCCCGCTGCACGCCGCTCTCCGCGCGCATGGGTCCCTTCGGATACACATCACCCTGCATGTAGCCATCGTCGGCCGGATCGCTGTAGATGAGCAGCGCTACTGCGCCGCGCTTCTCCGCCTCGCGCGCCTTGATACCGCGGAACGAGCGCCCGTAACGCGCGACCGCGATCTTTCCCTTCGCCGACACGCCCAGCGAGTCGAGCTGCGCGTAGTCCTCGATCAACCCATAGTTGACGTAAATCACCGGCGCGGTGACGTCCCCCGTGCCGCTGTACCCGTTGGCGATCACGGCCTCGTTCGGCGGCCCCGACGTCGAGTCGCCCGCCGCCCTCCCCTCGGTGAGATCGAGGGGGAGCGTGTCCGGTGCGACGCGCCAGAGCTCGAGCGCAGTCGTGTGCGGCATCCAGATGTCATACGCCCGCACCTCGGTCTCGAGCCCCCACGACTTCATCTGCGCGATGACGTAATCGCGCGTACGCGCCTGCGCCGGAGTGCCGGCAATGTGCGTCTCCCTGGACAGCATGCGCGAGTGTTTACGCGCACTCGCGGAGTCGGGATGCGCGATCACGCGCGTCTCGAGCTCGCGCTCCGCGCGCGCAGCGGCGGGAGAATAGCCGGGAGTGGTTGTCTGCGCGCCAAGCGCCGGCACGAGCAGAATCGAGACGAGAGACATCCACCGCATCACGGCCACGGCTCGAGTTTCACGGCTCATTCGACGGGCTCACCGCTCCGGTGTCGGGCGCAGGGCACCCAACGTGTACACGCTCCGCGGATTCCAGAGCACCCACCCCATCACTCCATTCGCGTAGCCCGCCTCGATCTGCGCGCGTACCTCGGCCGCCGTGTAGTGCGGCGGTCCGAGAGTAAAGTCCTGATACCACGGGCGCACGGCCGCTGCCCCCGCCACTCCGGCCGAGCGGCGCTTCACGTCCTCGAGCCCGCGCGAGATGGTCTCGCGCGGATGGGCGTTCGGATTCGCAATGCCGTAGGAGCCACGGTTGTAGTGCGACGGATACATCATCGGGAGCACGACGTCGACGGTGTTGACGAATTCCTCCCACTTCTGTCCGATCCCCATGTCCGTGGTATCGGTGGCGGTAAGCCCGAACACATCGGCGGTCACCGGAACACCGAGGGCGCGAAGCCGCGCGCGCGTGGCGAGGAGCTGCTCGCGGATCACCTCCGCGCGCAGACGGCCGCGCGCGAGCGGGAACGTCGCTTCCGAGATGAGCCGCTTGTCATCGGGAAAGCGAACGTAGTCGAACTGCACTTCGCTGAAT
>JALYKU010000057.1 GCA_030774595.1 Chloroflexota bacterium
GACGCGGTCCGCTGGGAGGCGCCGCCCGGCGGGTTCGCGCGGAACCTCCGGCTCGGCGAGTGGATCGGCGATCCGGTGACGCCGCTCTTTGAGAGCTGGCTGCTCACGACGATGGAAGAGACGCTGCACGCCGATTACGCGCGGATATTCGGGATGTCCCCGCCGCGGCCGCTTCATGTGGTCGTGAATGGCTGGTATTACTACTCGCTCAACTGGGCATCGCCTCGAGTGATGGCTCGCAGTCTCCCCGGCCTGCTGCTGCGGCTCGCGCGCGAGCCGCGACGGGTCGCGCCGGGGTTCCCGCCGCTCGTGCGCTTCGGCATCGATCTCTACGTGCGCGAGTGGCGGGAAGAGCTGCTGCCGGCGTACCGCGGCGCTGTCGAGCGCGCCGCCGCTGAGCTGCCGTCGCTAGCGCCCGACGGCCTCATCGCGACGATCGATGCGCTCGCGACGATCGCGGGGCACTATTTCACCTCGATCACCGTCGTCGCCGGCTACGGCTGGAAGACGGAGCTCCCGCTCGCCTCCTTCTATCGGGAGCATCTGCGCGCCAGGATCGGTGGTCACCATCAGCTCCTGCTGCGCGGGCTGTACCGGCCGATCACCGCGCCGCATGCGGTGTCATCGCTGGACTGGTCCTTCCCGACGCATGGCGAGAGCGGGCTCGTCGAGAACACCGCGGAGACCGCCCCGCGCTACGCCCGCCTCACCGCGGAGCGGGCAGACCTCGAGCGCCAGGTAGGCGCGGCGCTCGCTCCCAAGCTCGCGTCGCGCTTTGACCGGCTGCTCGCGGAGGCGCAGCGCGCGTCCGTGCTGCGCGAGGAACAGGTGCGCGACCTCACGCTCGCGTGGCCTGTGTTCCGCGCCGCGCTGCGGCGGCTCGGCGAGGCGCTCGAAGCGCGCGGCGCGATCTTGGACGCTGACGATGTGTACTTCCTCACGCGGGCCGAGCTGCTTGCGTCGCTCGCAGGCGATGGCGGTGCCGGAGACCGTGGCGCGCTCGTCGCCGAGTGCCGAGTTCTTTGGTCGCGGCAGCGCCGTTTCGTCGCGCCGCTCGTGATTGGACGGTTGCCGAAGATGCTCGAGTCGATGCTCGGCGCCGCGGACCGCGCGCTGCGCAACGACGCGGAAGCGTCATCGGACGCGATCCGCGGGACGCCCGCCAGCCCCGGGCGCGCGACCGGTAGAGCGCGCGTGATCCGCACGACCGACGAGTTCGATCGCCTTCAGCCCGGCGAGATCCTCGTCTGCCCGCTCACCGCGCCGTCGTGGACGCCGCTGTTCGCGCGCGCGGCGGCGGTCGTCACCGACGTTGGCAGCCCGTCGGCGCACGCCTCGATCATCGCGCGCGAGTACGGCATCCCCGCCGTCGTCGGCACCGGCGACGCGACGTCGCGGATCGCGGACGGCGCGCTCGTCACCGTCGACGGTGGTGCCGGACTGGTAATTCCCGCAGACCGCTGAGAGTGAACGCGTGCGGCAATGAGCGGCTCCAATCGAGGCGAGCTCAACCGAACACGCGACTACGGAGGAGTTGCGGACGCTGCGCCCTCGCGACTCTGTACAGCCACGCGTACAGCCAACGGGTCGAAACGAGCCGGGATGAGGCGGGACGAGCCGGGATGACGAACGGGGAGAACGTTCGAGAACATTGGAAATTGCGAGGTTTCGCGGAAGCCGACGGCCATCTTGAAAACCGCTGGAGCCGCAAGGCTCCCGTGGGTTCGAATCCCACCCCCTCCGCACGAAACGGGCACTTTCCGCGCGCGACGGTAGGTCGACGATCCCTCGCTGACGACAGTTTTGACGACAACCAGCGCGCTGCCCAGATCAACCGATCCGAAGAGCCGCTGGCGTACGTGATGACGTGACGGGCGCGAGGCCGTGCGTGGGCCCCGGTGTGGCGGCTCTTAGCCGGGATGAGCGCAGTACGCGCCCCGGCACCGCGCGGCGCCCGTTGGCCACCGTGTCGACGCGTGGGGCACGACGAGAGTCGGGGCAGTGGGTCGAACCGTGAGGCGATCGCCGGCCTCGCACCCGCGGCCGCTGACCGCCCGCGAGTGCGAGACGCTCGATTGCCTCGCGCGAGGCATGACGCAGAAGACGATCGCGTTCGAGTTCGGGATCTCGATCAACACGGTCGGCAAACTCGCGGCCAACGCGTACAAGAAGCTCGGCGTCCACGGCGCCGCGGCCGCGGTGCACGCGCACCGGGACGCGCACTTCTATTGCGGAACCCGCGTCGATTTCGGGCCCATCCGCGAGCGCCTTAAGGCGAGCCGCTCGACATCGTCTTGCCCATGACCTCTTCCTTGAAAGGGCTCATTGGATAGTCCGCGCCCGTCCGCATCAGTCCATATCTGGCGCGTTTCGACGGATTCGATTCCACCGCCGGCCACGCGCGTCCGCATCAGTTCAGTCCGATGGATGCCCAAATGGATGCCCAAGCCCGGCGGCGACGGAGGCAGCTCGCCGCGTTCGATTCAGACACGGGCGAACTCAAAGTTGAATGCGGGCCACCAGCGGTTTTCAGGATCGCGTTCAGTCGGCAACGGTATCCGCGCAGGCGTGGCTGCAATGACCAACGCTCGTCAACGGCCAGGCTGAAACACCATGTCCGCCACGGCGAGGACGAGGATCAATAGGTCCACTCGTGCCACGAGGAACCGACGCCGCGTCCGATCGCGAATTTCAGCCGGATCGTGCCCTGACTCGCGGGCCAACCTGGCGATCGCACGCCCTTCGGGGATGAGAAACCCGCCGCCGAGGGCGCCCGCGGCCACGAGAGCGCCTACGCCCAGGAGAAGCCACGTGTCCGTCCAAGCAAGCTGCTCCCGCACGACCAAGGCGACGCCGGTCAAAGCCAGCACGACGGCAGCGGGTGCAAAGAGCATCTTGCCGACCGCCTCCGCGCCGGCGGCGAACTCATTGACGACCGCGTCAGGGGTTGAGGGGCGCACACGGGCGGCGATGACTTGGAGAGCCAACGCCGCGCCTATCCAGGTCGCCGCCGCGAGAATGTGGAGCGTCAACAGAACCTCGTTGATGCGCATTCGGGCACGGTAACCGAGTCAGGATCAGCCGGAATACCTGCGCTGCCTATTCTCGATGCGGAGGGGCTGGTGTGCGAACCCAGGGTGACCCGCAGGCCACAGCGGTTCTTGCTGCTGCTTCAACGGAACGACCCTCACCGCCAGCGCCGCGGCCTACCGGGCTCGGAGGCACGCGACGTCCCACGCGTGCCGCAGCCTCCCACGCCTCGGCCTCGGTCAAACCGACGAGCTCACCCTCGAGCGGAAGGATCCGCAAAAGGGCGCCAAGCTCAGCAGGAAATGGATGCCCAAGATTTTCGAGGCAGTGCGCGGCGATGAAAACGCGCGAGTTCTCGAATGAATTCAGTAGCCCGGATGGGATTCGAACCCATGACCTCTTCCTTGAAAGGAAACTTTGAAGAGGAGCGCTCCTCGATCAGCGCCGTCGCTCGGTACTCCCGCGGGGTCGGGCATCAAGCAGAGCCTGCAGGGTCGAGACGAGGGCGTCGAAGCGCTCCGCTCCCACCACCTCGGCGTACCCGTGCTCGATGTCCTCCACAGCGCGGAGGGCTTGCGCCAGGACCCGTCTGCCCTTGCGCGTCGGGCGGATCAGCTTCGCACGACCGTCGCTCGGATCAAGCCGGCGGTCCAGGTAGCCCGCCTGTTCGAGCTCGTCCACCAGCTCGGCCATCGCCGGGCGGGTCATGTTCGACCGGGCCGCCAGCTCGGTCAGCCGGGTGCCCGCCCCATCCCGAGCTGCACCTTGCAGGTCTTCAGCGGCGCTCGTCCCACGGGGACCGCCACGACCGCCTATCCGAGCAGCTGGTTCGGCTGCGCGGATTCGCCATAGGTCGTCAACGGTGCTGAGGCGCAACCACGAAACGCACCTTTTGTGTACGAGCGCGCCCGGGCCCCGGCGTGAGTCGGCGCGAACATCACCCCGCACGGGCGGGCGACGCGCCGTGAAACGCGCGGCGCCCTGAGCGGTCGAGGTTACGCGGAGCGCTACGGCACCGTGCACGGCGCAGATCGCGCCGGTTTAGTTTCTGCCCGGAAGCGTTACCGTCCTGGGTCCGCTGTTGCGCTCCGGCGACGAGCGCGTCACCTCGACAGTCTGGCTTTTGACAGTCTCGTCTTCTTGTTGGCTGAGTCGACTCCGAGCTCGGTAAAGGGCGATTTCCACTCAGGATTCACCTTGAAGACTGCCTTGACGGAATGACCGTAATTCTCAAGCTCTGAAGGTGGTTCGGGCACTTCGCAGCGAGCGCCCTGACCAGCGCACCACACCTCTCCCTCCCAGTGGTCGAAAACCTGATTACCTCCGGCGA
>JALYKU010000058.1 GCA_030774595.1 Chloroflexota bacterium
GGCGGTGTCGGCGCCGGCGGCGCGGTGGGCTCCGCCGGGGTCGGCGTCGGTGTGCCCTGCGGGGCAGCCGGCCGGAACGTGGAGATCGGCGCGAAGCCGCAGATCGACCACGAGAAGCGCCCGTACGAATGCTGGCCGCGAGCCGCCTCGCCGGCCCAGCGGTCGGCGTCCTTCTGCCAGTCCGGGAACTGCGCCTTGATGCGTATGCCGCACGACTGGTAGACGTCGCGGTCGTCGGTGGTGGGCTCGGTGCCCTGCACGAAGTGCTCGGTGAAGCGGAAGTTGCTCGGGCACCACGGTCCCGGCAGCTTGCCCGAGCCGTTGCCGCCCGTAAGCGACGGATTCACGCAGACGACCTTGTCCACGATGCCGTTCGGCCGCGCGAATCCCTCCACCGGGAGACTGCCGACGACGGTCTTCATGTAATCCCGCCACAGGATCCCCGGCCCGAGCGCCGAGGAGATGCCCCTCATCTCCTCGTTGTTCGAGTTGCCCATCCACACCGCCGTCAGGCGCTGCGGCACGAATCCGATCGCGAGCACGTCCTGAAGGTCGTCCGTCGTGCCGGTCTTGATCGCGGCCGGCCGCCCGATGTTCGTGAACGGCCCGAACACGAATGAGCCGTTGACCGGGTCCGTGTTGTCCTTGAGGATGTCCGTGATCTCCCACGCGATGCGCTCGTCGAGCACCTTGCGGCCCTGGGGAGCGGAGAAGTCCTTCACGACCCTGCCGTCGGAGTCGACGATCTTGAGGATGAACGTGGGGTCCACCCGCACGCCCTTGTTCGCGACCACCTGGTACCCGCTCGCCATGTCGATCAGGCGCATCTCGCCCGCGCCGATGCCGAACGAAAGGCCGATCTGCGAGCGCTCCCAGTCCCGGTTGATGCCGAGCTGGTGGATCGTGTCGATGATCGCGTCGACGCCGACCATCCGGGTCACGGTCAGCGCCGGAAGGTTCAGCGATTCGCGCAGCGCCTGGCGCACCGTGACGGGCCCGTGCTGCTGCGACTTCCCGTCGCCCTGCGGCGCGTCCTTCGGCTTGTACTCCTTGCCGTCGCCGCTCGGCAACGTGAACTCGATGTCGTTCAGCATGGTCGCCGGCGTTATGCCGGCCTTGAGCATGCCGGTGAGATACGTGAAGAGCTTGAACGTCGACCCGGGCTGGCGGAGCGCGATACCGGCGGCGTCGTAGTCCCCCTGCACCCGCGGCGAGAGGTCGTAGTAGTCCTTGCTGCCCACGTACGCCAGCACCTCGCCCGTGTGCGGATCCATCGTGATCAGCGCGGCGTTGTTGACGTTCGAGGACTTCAGGTTGTTGACGTGGTCGCGCACCTCCTTCTCTGCGAGCTGCTGCATGTTCCAGTCGAGGCTCGTGAACACGCGATAACCCCCGCGATAGGCGGCCTTCGCGCCGAGCAGCTGGATCAACTGCTCCCGGACGCGGAAGGTGAAGTGGGGCGCGTACAGCGGCGTCACGCTCGGATGGACCGTTATCGGCTCGGCGTTGGCGGCGTCGGCGTCGGCCTGCGTGATGTAGCTCTGCTCGACCATCGCGCCCAGGACCTGTGCGCGCCGTGCCTTCGCAGCGGCGGGGTTCTGGACCGGGTCGTAGTCGGAGGGCGCCTGCGGGAGACCCGCGAGCAGCGCCATCTGTCCGAGCGTGAGCTCGCTCTGGTCACCCAGGCCGAAATAGGTCTTCACCGCCGCCCGCAACCCGTACGCCTGATTGCCGTAGAAGATCTGGTTGAAATACATCTCGAGGATCTGCCGCTTGCTGTACGTGCGCGTCACCTCGAGCGCGAGCATCGCCTCCTTGATCTTCCGCGCGAGCGTCGGCTCGTCGCCCAGCAGGCGCGTCTTGATCAGCTGCTGCGTGATCGTCGATGCGCCCTGCGCGATGCCGCCGCTCCGGAGGTTCGTCGTGAACGCTCGCACGATGCCGCTGGGGTCGATCCCCGGGTTCGTCCAGAAGGTGTGGTCCTCGATCGCGATGGTCGCCTGCTGCATGCGCAGAGGCACGGCGTCGAGCGTGATGAGCTCCCGCCGTTCGTCCTCGAGCGTGTACAGGAGATGCTCGCCGGACCGGTCGTATATATAGGTGGAGAGCGGCACCGGCGCGCTCGCGAGGTCGTGCGCGGCGGGGAGGTCGGCCGCGAGGTAGCCGACCACAGCGGCCGCCGCGGTACCACCGGCAAGCCCGAGCGCTATGAGGAACGCTGTCAGCGCTCCCGCGAGCTTGCCGACGCGCGCGTGACTCACCCGGCGCGACAGCCGGCCGCCCTTGCGATGCGGGTAGCGATACGCGCGGTACGCCCGGCCGGGGGTGATCCCGCCGCTGGTGCTTCTCACCTACTCGACCGTGGCACCGCTCGCACGCACTGCGCCCGGGGCTGCCGGCACCCGTCCGGCGGCGAGGGAAGACGGGCGGCCGAGACGGTCCGCGAGCGCCAGGGCGGCGCGGCGCCATGCCGGGGTGGGCGGCGCTGCGACCGCGGCGCGCAACATGCGCTGCGACTCGCGCGCATCGCCCTCCCAGGTCTCCACTATCCCGCGGTCGAGCGGCGTCACGGATCCCGCGGGACCGCGCCGCTCCATCGCGGATTCGGCCTCCGGCAGCCCGGCGTACAGCTCGGCGAGGCCGCGGTGCTCGCGCGGCAGCTCCCGCTCGATGACGGCGCGGTTCCGCGCGAATTCCCCGTTCTCGAGCACCACCGCCTGGCGGGTCTGGTCGAACATCGTGGTGAGCTCGAGGTTCGCCGCGAGCTCGCGGTCCACCGCGGCGACGGCTCCCTCGAGGGCGGCCTGCGCCTGGGCGTCCCGGCGCGGCGCACGCCCCAACAGCGCGTAACCGACACCCACGCCGAGGGCGAGGGCAGCCAGGGCGAACAGCGAACGGGGCACGTCCCCATGGTAGGGGCCGGCGATTCTCGCGCTTGTATGCATCGTGCGGATGATCTGGATGCATCCGATGTATATTCTCGGTATGCCTCAACCGTTCGCCCGATCCGTCGCGCCCGCTCCCCATTTCCCGGTCGGTGGGCCGGTCGTGTCGGGCGACCTGGTCGGCCGCGAGGAGTACGTGCGCCGGGCCGTCGCGCGCCTCGGCGACGGGAACCACGTGCTGGTCGCGGGCCCGCGGCGGATCGGGAAGACCTCGATCATCCTGGAGTCGCTCCGCCGGCTCCAGCGAAAGGGCGTCCTGACGGCGTACGTCGACTGCCTCGGCGCCACGGACGTGCGCGGGCTCGGCGAGCGCATCGCGGACGCGGTCCTCGAGAACGTGTCCGGCGTCGAGCGCACGTTCGAGCAGGTGAAGGCGGCCGCCGCCGGCCTGCGGCCCAGCGTGAAGCTTCGCTACGAGCATCTCGAGCTCGCGCTCGGCCTCGCGCGCGAGACCAACCCACAGCGCTTCTTCGACGGGACCCTCGACCTGTCGCGCGAGCTCGCGGCGCGGACGGGCAAGCGCGTCGTCGTCGCGATGGACGAGTTCCAGGCCGCCGGCAGGCTCGGACCGCGCGTCTTCGACGTGATGCGCACACACTTCCAGTCGCAGCAGGGCCTGGCCTACGCGTTCCTCGGCTCCGAGGAGGGGATCCTCGAGGAGCTGTTCAGCGAGAAGGGCCACGCGTTCTATCGCTTCGCCGTGCCGCTCGACCTCGCCGACGCGGCCGGGCACCGGTTCGGGATCGACCCCGACGACTGGCTCGAGTATCTCCAGGGGAAGTTCGCGCAGAAGCGCATCGCGCTCGCCGAGGCCGAGGTGGACCGGATGCTCGATCTGACGGGCGGCCACCCGCAGGACACGATGCAGGTGTGCGCGGCGCTGTACTACCTCATGCGCGACGCGGGACAGCGCGCGGCGACGGGCGAGCTCGTCGCGATCGCCTACGAACAGGCGCTGCGCGAGCTCGAGCGCCCATTCGCCCTCCATTGGTCGGAGCTCGGCCGGCAGAAGTACCTGCAGCAGGTGGCGAAGCGCGTCGCCCACGGCGCCGTCCTGTACGCGACCAAGCCGGACGGCGCCGCGATCCCGCGCCCCGAGGTGCTCCGCGCGCTGGAGGCGCTTCGCGCGCGCGGGCTCGTCACGCGCCTTGGCCGCGGCAAATACGACTTCGTGGAGCCGATGTTCGCGGAGTACGTCCGGCGGCTGGACGAAGGACCGATCGCCGGTATCGTGACCGCGGGATGATGGATCGCGCGCTCGTGCTTCGTCCAGGTGTCAAGGTGCGGTATCTGCCGGTCCACACCGATGCCTGGGGGGAGGGCGAGCTGGTGCGCCCCTCCCCCAACGGCGAGGAGTGGCTCGTCAAGAACAGGTTCGGCCGGTTCTGGATCCACTACTCGCGCCTGCGGCCGGCAACGGGACCGCTCCCGGTCCACTAAACACGGCCCCCGCGGGGCCTGTTGAGGGGGCTCCGCCCCCTCAGTCCCCTGGGGTACGGTCAGCGGACCGTTCGAGGTCCCGCCATGACGAGGGTCGGCGTGGCGTCGCGTTCACCAGCGATCCGGCAGCCTCAGCATCAGGCGACGCCGATGACTTGCGGTCGTCGGCCAGCGCCCCAGAGGGCGCTATGAGGGGGCCTCGGCCCCCTCAGACCCCCATGGGGGCTAGGTTTCGGCCGGTCGGCCTGGTGCCGGAGGTTTTTTGGACAGTGATGCGAGCGCTCCGCACTGACGGTGGCCGGGGGACTGAGGGGGCTCCGCCCCCTCATAGCGCCCCTTTGGGGGCGCTGGCCAACGAACGCTGATCAGCAACGCGCCCCGCCGCTGGCGCAGCCGGGTCGCTGGCCAACGTGATCGCGCGCCAACGCTCATCGTTCCCGCAAGTTCGAGCGATGCCGCTGACCGTACCCGGGGGACCGAGGGGGCGGAGCCCCTCGAAAGAGTCACGAGGCGGCGAAGCCGCCTCGTGACTCCCGTGTACCCCCGAGGCGACTCGAACGCCTGCTTCAGGCTCCGGAGGCCTGCGCTCTATCCACTGAGCTACGGGGGCGTGGGTGCGCGCCGCTTCGATTCTACCGAGGCCCGGCGGCGCCCTTCGCTTCGGCGGCGCGCCGCCGCAGCGTCTCGACGCGCGCCTTGAGGTCCGCCTCCGCGCCGAGGTCAGTCGGCTCGTAGTAGCGGCGCCCGAGCAGGTTCTCGGGGAGGAACGTCTCCTCCGCGGCGAAATGGTCGGGGTGATCGTGCGCGTACCGGTACCCTCGCCCGTAGCCCATCCCCGCCATCAGCCCGGTGACGGCGTTGCGCAGATGCAGGGGCACGGGGTCCGCGCGCGTCTCGACGAGGTCGTGATCCAGCGCGCCGCGAGCGCGCTTGATCGAATCGGACTTCGGCGCGAGCGCGAGGTAGACGGTCGCCTCCGCGAGGGGGAAGTAACCCTCGGGGAGGCCGATGAGATGCACCGCCTGCTGCGCGGCGGAAGCGACCACCAGCGCCTGCGGATCGGCGAGCCCGACGTCCTCGCACGCGAGGATCACGAGCCGCCGCGCGATGAAGATGGGGTCCTCGCCCGCGTCGATCATGCGCACCAGCCAGTAGAGCCCGGCATCGGGGTCGGAGCCGCGGACGCTCTTGATGAACGCCGAGATCGTGTCGTAGTGCATGTCGCCGGCGCGGTCGTACAGCAACGACCGCCGCTGCAACGCCTCCTTCACCGCTGCGAGATCGACGTGCCTCTGGCCATCGTCGCCGGGACTCGCCGCGTCGGCCGCGAGCTCCAGTGCGTTCAGCGCGATGCGCGCGTCTCCGTTGCTGACGGCAACGAGGGCATCCAGCGCCGGATCCTCGAGGGCGACCTCGCCGCGCAGCCCGCGCTCGTCGGCGAGCGCGCGACGCACGATGGCGCCAACGGCATCCTCGGTCAGCGGATGCAGCACGTAGACGCGAGAGCGCGAGAGGAGAGCGGAGATGACCTCGAACGACGGGTTCTCGGTGGTCGCGCCGATGAGAATGACGTCGCCTCTCTCGACGAACGGGAGGACGGCGTCCTGCTGTGCCTTGTTGAAGCGGTGGATCTCGTCGATGAAGAGCGCCGTCCGCTGCCCGGTCGCGGTCCGCAGCTCGCGGGCGTCTTCGATCGCGCGACGCAGGTCGGCGACGCCACTCGACACGGCCGAGAGCGCGATGAAGCGCGCCTGCGCCCGCCGGGCCGCGATGCCCGCGAGGGTGGTCTTGCCGGTCCCCGGCGTGCCCCACAGGATCATCGACGGCAGCTGCCCGGCGTCGATCGCCCTGCGCAGGACCCTGCCGGGTCCGACGAGGTGCTC
>JALYKU010000059.1 GCA_030774595.1 Chloroflexota bacterium
ACGCACATCGACCGCTGTCTGGGCTGTCGCGCGTGCGAGACGGCGTGTCCGTCCGGAGTGCCGTATGGTGCGCTCCTCGAGGCAACGCGCGCGACGCTGGCGAACGTGAAGCCCCCGCCGGCGCGCGCGCGTTACGTCCTCGCGCTCTTCGCGCGCCGTGCGCTCCTGCGCGTGGCAATCGCCGGCGCGCGCCTGCTCCGCGGCACCAGACTTCCGCGGTTGCTTGCTCGGCTTCCCGGCGACCTCGGCTTCGCTTTTGCCATGCTCGCCGCCAGCGAATCACCGCTCGCGGGCGCGGGATACGACGCGCGCGGCACGGGCGCCCGCGGCACCGTGGCGCTCCTGCGCGGATGTGTGATGGAGGGATTATTCACCGCTGTCAACCGCGCGACGGAGCGCACGCTCACCGCGAACGACTACGCGATGGTGCCCGCGCCCGACCAGCACTGTTGCGGTGCGCTGCACGCCCACGCCGGTGATCTGGACACCGCGCGCTCGCTGGCGCGACGCAATATTGCCGCATTCGAGGTGGCCGGCTCCGAGTACGTCGTCACGAACGCGGCAGGATGCGGCGCCCTGCTCAAGGAGTACGGACATCTTCTCGCCGAAGACCTCGACTGGGCCGAGCGGGCCGCGATATTCTCGCAGCGCGCGCGCGACGTGAGCGAGCTGCTCGCCGAGGCCGGCCCGCGCGCGGGCGCACCGCTTTCCTATCGGGTTACCTACGATGCGCCGTGCCATCTCCAGCACGCGCAGCGTGTATCCGCTGCCCCGCTCGCGGTGCTCGGCGCCATTCCCGCGCTCCAGCGCGTGGCGCTCGTCGACTCGGATCAATGCTGCGGCAGCGCCGGCATTTACAATCTGCTCGAGCCCGCCCTCTCGGCGGCGGTGCTCGCACCAAAGATCTCGCACATCGCCGCGTCCGGCGCGTCGCTCGTCGCCACCGGAAACCCCGGCTGCCTGATGCAGATCGGCGCGGGATTGCACCGCGCAGGCATCCCCGCGCGCACCGTGCATCCCGTCGAGCTGCTCGACGCCTCCTACGCGGCGGCTGTCCGCTCGACGCGGTAGCGCGCCCGACGCGTGCCATGATAGCTTGCCAGATGATTGGCGCGCTGCTCTGCGAAGTCGAAGATGTGCTGGCGACCACCGGGCCACTGCGTCAAGCGGCGCTCGTGCGCGCTTTCGCCGAGGACGGCGGGGCGCTCACCCAAACCCGCGACGTGCGGAATGGCACATGGGCGAGCACGCGCGATGCCGTGAGACGTGCCCTTGGCGATCGCGACGGCGCCCGCGACGAGACGGCGATCACCATCCTCGCCCACCGGGCGGACCGGTATTTCGCCGCGCTCGTCGCCACCGGCGTCTCATTGGCTCCGGGCGCGCGCGAGTTGATCGCTCTCGCCGCCGGGCGCTGGCGCCTCGCGATCGTCACGACCATGGAGCGAGCCACAGTGGAGTACGTGCTTTCAAGTGCCGAACTGGAGAGTTTCTTCGAGGTGATCATCGCCTCTGACGACATGGTAGCGGAGAAGCCCTCGCCGGACGGTTATCGCAGGGCGCTCGCGCGAATGCGTCGCCGGCGCGCGCTCGAAACAGGGAGCGCTGTCGCTCTCGAAAACGGTGCCGCCGGCGCCGCTGCCGCGTGGGCTGCCGGCCTGCGTTGCGTGGTCATCCGGGCTACTGGCGACATGGGCGCGATCGAAGCGGACGTGCTCCTGTCGTCGCTCGCGGGGCAAACACCGACCACGCTCGAGGCGGCGCTCACCATGGAGGCTGTCCGATGACCGCGATCTCCAGGGTGTCGGGCGAGTTTCCCACCGTCGGCGTCGTCGCGGGCCACGCGGTTGCGCTCCACTTTGGAAACATCGCCGCAGAATACGCCGCGCTCCGCTCGGGGGCGATGCTCATCGACCGGACCCTGCGCGGGCGGTTGCGGCTCGACGGTGAGAAAGCCGCGGAGACGCTTGCGGGGCTGGTAACGAACGACGTGCTTGCGCTCGGGCCTGGGCAGGGTCAGTACGCCGCCGCGCTCAGTCCCAAGGGCAAAATAGTGGCGGACGTGCGCATCTTCGCGCACGCCGATCATCTCCTGGTCGATACTGCCC
>JALYKU010000060.1 GCA_030774595.1 Chloroflexota bacterium
GCGAACACTCACGGCCTTGACGTCCACATCGTGGGTGCCGGCAACTCGGCAGGGCAAGCGGCGATGTTCTTCTCCAACCATGCGAGGAGCGTGACCATCCTCTGCCGTGGCGAAACGCTCGAGAAGAGCATGTCGCGCTATCTCGTCGACCAGCTCGCGGCCCGGTCGAACATCCGCACGCTGTATGAGACAGAGGTCGTCGCGGCCCATGGTGAGGTGTCGCTCGAGGCGATCGACGTTCGCAACCGCGCGACCGCCGAGGCGACCCGGCTCGAGTCGGGCGGGCTGTTCATCTTCATCGGGGCGGACGCCGAGACCGCGTGGCTGCCGCCCGAGATCGCGCTCGATCAACACGGCTACGTGCTCACGGGTTCCGATGTGCGTACCGCGGGACGCTGGGAGCTCGAGCGCGACCCGTACCTCCTCGAGACCGCCGTTCCGGGCGTCTTCGCGTGTGGCGATGTCCGGCTCAGCCCGGTCAAGCGCGTCGCCGCCGCCGTCGGCGAGGGCAGCATGGCCATCGCCTTCGTGCACCAGTACATGAAACGACCCGAAGTCCGCGTTGGGCAGTGACGTCGCGGCTCGCCCGTGCGCGGTGTGCCGTCGAGCGTTTCGCTGCGTGAGCCCGCAGCGCGTCCGACCGGCTCGGCCACGCGGAGCCCCTTCTCTTGGTACCCGGCGGACGCCGCGCGATGCGAAGCGCCGGACCTTCGCGAAGCTACGCCCCGGTGACGAGCCCACTGTGTGCGGGCGGTGCCCGGCTTCGAAGGTTGCCACGCAGCAACGAACATCCGGGCGGACGCTCTGGCAACGTTGGTCCACCGGACTTGCCGCAGCTCTGTGCGGTCTGCTTTGATCTCCGGGACCCCCACGGATGGGAAGCGACCGATGGCCGACGACAAGCTCACCGCCGCCTCGACCACATCGGTCGTCGGTGGCGTCGCGGGCGAACGAACCGGGGACTCCCCGATCTCCCGCGATACTCACCGCGGCGACGGCGGCGATGTGCACAGAGGCGCCGCAGAAGCGAGCCGAGACGTGGGTCGTCCCGACACCGAGCACCCGCGTCTCGTCTGTGTCGTGAGGGCCGATCGGGCGAATGTGCTCCTGCCGCCCCTGCGCGAGCACTTTGCGCACGAGCCGCTCGTCGCCGTGGTCGTCGAGCGCCGGACGCCGACTGGCAAACGGCGCCTGTTGGACCCAGTGGGACAAACGCATCGCCGTGCGCCCATCGCCGAGCGCGACCCGGAGCGCGTGTTGCCGCCGGCGTTACGCCACGAAGCGCGCCACCTGCGGCTCGTTCAGCGCATGGAGCCGCTTCGCCGGACGCACGAGGACACCGACATAGCCGACCTGGTGGAGAAGTGCCTCGCCGTCGAGCCGGAGGCGGTGTCTGAGCTGTGGTGGCGCGTCTCAGAGCGTGTGCTTGCGAGACTCAGGTTGCGGCTGGGGCAGCTCGCCGCTGAGGACGCCGCTCGCCACATACTCGGCCGGATCCTCGACGAGCTGTCGGGCTACCGAGCCGAACAGGAGCCACTGACCGCCTGGCTTGACGCGGTCGTGGACCGCTACGCCGAGGATCGTTCGCCGCGCTCGCTCGGGACGTCCGGCTAGCGCGCGCGGCAGGCCTTGCCCGGGCCGCTCCGGAACGTTGTCCTCGAGTGCGAAGGGGGCCGGAGAGTGGCCGCGCGCCACGACGGCGCGACCGGTCAACCGATCGCCCTCCCGGAGCGTTAGAGGTGGCGGGCGCACGGAAGGACCGACACCCCCGTTCACTAACCCGTCACCCGGACCTGGTGGACCGCTCGATGACCGCGAGGCATCACGTGCGGTGGCTAGCGTGTTTTCTGGCGCGTTGCCGATCGCCGCGAGATGCGCCGTGCGGGCGAACGCGTGCTGAGAACGACTCGAGGCACGCGCGGGTCCCGTTCGGGCACCGGGACCGGGTGGTTGCGGACTTCGGCCGATCGCGTCCTCGTCTCCGCGCAGGAGCCGCGACGCGACGCGTTCGGCCACTACG
>JALYKU010000061.1 GCA_030774595.1 Chloroflexota bacterium
GCTGATCGACGCGCTCGGCCGGGTCGCCGCCGGCGATCATGGCGTGCGAGTCTCGGCGCGAGGCTCGCGCGAAGGCCGCGCCATCGCCGGCGCCTTCAACGCGATGGCCGAACGGCTCGAGAGGAGCGAGGCGCAGCGCCGCACGCTGCTCGCCGACGTCACCCACGAGCTGCGCACGCCGCTCACGGTGATCCAGGCGCAGGTCGAGGGATTGCTCGACGGCGTGTACCCAGCCGACGAGGCGCACCTCGGGCCGGTGCTCGAGCAGACCAGGATCCTGTCGCGGCTCATCGACGATCTGCGCACGCTGTCCGTCGCGGAGGCCGGAGCGCTGGAGCTGCACCGCGAAGCAACGGACATGGCGGCGCTCCTCGCGGCATCGGTGGCGTCGTTCGAGCCAGACGCCGAAGCGGCGGGAGTGCGCGTCGCGCTCGCGGCCGCGCCGGACCTGCCGCACGCCGCGATCGATCCCGTGCGCGTGCGCCAGGTGCTGAATGACCTGCTCGGGAATGCGCTCCGGCACACGCCGCGGGGCGGCAGCATCACGGTGACGGCGGAGCTCGATCGCGCCCGAAACATCGTGCGCATCGCCGTTCGCGATACCGGCTCCGGGATCCCAGCCGACGCGTTGCCGCGCGTTTTCGACCGGTCCTATCGCTCCCGCGGGTCGGCCGGCAGCGGGCTCGGCCTGGCGATCGCGAAAGGGCTCGTGACCTCGCACGGCGGCGAGATCACGGCCGAGAGCGATGGGGTGGGCCGGGGCACCACCGTCCGTTTCACGCTGCCGCTGTCAGGTGAAGCCGCGACCGGTGGTGCGTGATCACTGGGGATCGCGCACCATGAAACGCTCGCCGGAGAACTCCACCACCGAGCCCGGCTCGATCGGCACGTACTCGATCGCGACACCCGGTGCGGCTTCGACGTAGCGCACGTCCAGCTCCTGTCGCGGGCGCAGCCCCTGCGTGAAGATGACGATCGCCGTGGCGCGCATCGCGCGCTTGCGCATCCGCGAGCTCGCGTACGGGTCCGGGTCGTAGAGCCACGCGCGGTACTCCGGGAGGTAGTACCGCACGAGAAGGAAGTCCTCCCGCGCCAACACGATCGTGCGCTCCTTCGGGAAATGCTCTCTCAGGTAGCTCACGCGCACCTGCGTCTCCTGGTCGTGCCTGCTGAGGGCGTACGCGGAGAAGCGCGTCAGCCCGAACACGAACAGCGCCGCGCCACCCGCGACGACCGCGGCACCCAGGTATGGCCACGCCCGGCGTGCCGCACCCCGCAGCCGCTGCAGGAGGAACTCCTCGAGGAGTGCCGCGAGCAGGACGTACAGCGCGGGCAGGACCGAGAGGACGTAACCCCATTCGCCGATGTGGACGGCGACGTAGAACGCGAGCCCCGGGACGACCCACGTGAGGAAGAACCCGAGCTCGTTGCGGCGCCGCGACATCGCCAGCCGCCCACGGGGGCCGCCCGCGCTGACCGCGTGGAGTATCGGCGCCGCGACGAGCGCCGCCAGGACGACCCCGAAGCCGAGGAGTCCCCAGCTCAGCGAGTAGAGCGTGAACCGCAGGTTGTAGCCGAACGCGGCGAGGCCCTGCGCGCCGACTGAGTACGTGGACCGCACCGACTCCGATTGCTGTTGGAGCGCGAAGACGTACGCGTCGAGCCCATCCGAGAGGATGGCGCTCGGCGCGAACCAGAGCGCGACACCCGCGAGCGCCGCCAGGGCCGCGATCGCCCGCGTCCGCCGCGAGCTGGGCCACAGCATCCACACCCACAGCGCGCCGAGAAGGAGGGCGAGATCCTGGCGGTACCCGGTCAGCAGTCCGAAGGCGAAGCTGGATATCCAGGCGTGCGCCGCGCGGCCGCCCGCCCGCGTGTCCCAGAACGCTGTGGCGAGCACGACCGCCAGCAGCCCCAGCAGCGCGTACGGGTAGGCGATCTCGGCGTATGTCCAGACCAGGGGATTGAACGCGTAGCCTCCCGCGACGAGGGCGGCCGCCGGCATTCCCGTGAACCGCCGCGCCAGCCGGTAGAGGGCGGCGGCCCCGACCGCGCTCGCGATGACGGACAGGAGGACCAGAGCCGCGTTGCTGTCATCCGTGAAGCCACGGAGCAGGGCCGCGGTTGCGATGTACAGGATGTAACCGGGAGGCTGGGGCCGCTGCTCGCCGAGGTCGAAGTCGACGTGGAAGCCGCGCTCGAGCGCGTTCGCGTAGAGCACCGAATCCCACGCCCAGAGCGTGTGCGTAACGAAGGGCAGCCGTGTTACCAGCACGATCGCGGCGATCGCGAGAGGCGCGACCAGGTCGCGCCTCACCTGCTGGCGGTGGCTCGGGCCTCGGGAACGCGGCGGGGAAGGAACAGTTGCGACGCGCCCGCGACCGCGAAGAGCGCGAGGCCGCCGACGTCGGCCAGGAATCCCGGCGCGAGAAGGAGCAGTCCCGCCGTGATCAGCAGACCGCGCTCGATCCACGTGGCCGGCTTGAGCAGGTATCCGCCGACCCCCGTGACGATCGCGATGATGCCCGCGATCGCCGATATCGATGCGAGCGCGGCGTCCGGGATGGTCGTGTCCCGCCACAGGATCGCGAGGCCGCCGGGCTGGGTGAACATGAATGGGACCAGGAAGCACGGGAGCGCGTACTTCCAGGTGAGCATCATCGTCTTGTACGGATTGCCTCCCGTGATCGCGGCGGCGGCGAACGGGGACAGCGCGACGGGCGGAGAGACCTCGCTCAGCACCGAGTAATAGAAGACGAACATGTGCGCCGCCGGCGCCGGCACGCCGAGCGCGACAAGAGCGGGGATGACCGTGGGTACCGCGACCAGGTACGTCGCGGTGATCGGCAGCGACAGGCCGAGGACCCACAGCACCACGCCGGCGACGACCAGCGTGAGCACGAGATTGCCGAATCCGAGGGCGAGGATGAGGCTCGAGATCTTGAGGCCGAGGCCCGTCTGGAGAAGGATCCCGACGGCGATGCCGGCGACCGCCGTCGTCGCGGCGACGGAAAGCACCTGCTTGGTCCCCCCGGACAGCGCCGCGATGAGCTTCGGGCGGGAGAGCGCGGTCTCGCGGCGCAGGTAGGACACCGCGATCGCGAGGATGATCGACCAGAAGATCGCGGTGACGGTGCTGAAGCCGAGGACCAGGAACACGATGATCGCGAACAGCGATGTGTACTGGTACCAGTAGCGCGCGGTGAGCGCCCAGAAGCCCGGCGCGTCGAGAGCGATGTCCTGCGCCCCGAGACGGCGGGCGCCGATCTCGATGGTCAGGAGGATCCCGAGGTAGTACAGGATCGTCGGCATCATCGCCATGACGACAACCTCGAGGTAACTGATGCGCAGGATCTCGGCCATGAGGAACGCGGCCGGGCCGAGCACCGGAGGCGAGATGACTGCGCCGATGCCGCCCGCGGAGAGGATCGCGCCCGAGGACTCGCGGTCGTGTCCGGCCTTCTTGAGCATCGGATACGCGATCGAGCCGAGCGTGACGGTCGTGGCCACGCCGGATCCCGAGACCGTCCCCAAAAGGAACGACGCGAGCGTCACGGTCCGCGCGGCGCCGGTCGGCCTGCGGCCGGTGAGCGCAAAGGCGAGATCGACGTAGAACTTGCCGGCGCCGGTGTGGTCAAGGACGGCGCCGTAGATCGTGAACAGGATGATGAACGTCGCGGCGACGAGCAGCGGCGTGCCGAGCATCCCGTCGGTCCCGAGGTACTGGTTCCCGACGATGTCGTCGAGGTTCTTCGGCGGGCCGCGGAACGGGCCTGGAACGAAGTCCGCGAAGTAGGCGTACGCGATCGCGGTGAGGCCCAGCGCCGGAAGGTGCCAGCCGATGGTCCGTCGCCCGGCCTCCAGCACGAGCAGGATCGCGACGACGCCGAGGACGAAGTCCGTCGGCGTCGGGCTGTTCGCGCGGAAGATGACGTCCTCGTAGTTCACGAGCACGTAGCCGGTCACGACGAGCGACGCGAGCGCGAGCGCGATGTCGGGCAGCGTGACGCGGCGCAGGAACCGCGGGTGGGCGGGGTACAGGAGGAACGTCAGCACAAGGATCGCGGCGAGGAAGATGAGCTCGTAGATCTGCTTCGTGGTGACGGTCTGCCCGAAGATCCGGATGCTCGGGACGAGCACGACGTCGGTGAACGGGATGGTCGCTCCCGCGGCGGCGTAGTACAGCGCGAACAGCGTCGTCGCGACGGACAGGCTCGTGATCAGCCGGTCCCACCAGCCGGTCAGCGTCCGGGTCTTGGCCTCGGTGTCGAACTTCTCGATGAGCTCGCGGTTCTTTTCGCCGGAGATGACTTCCTCGAAGTCGGGCCGGGCGATGATCTCGGGGCGGGGCGGCGGCTCCGTCGTGGTCATCTGGCGATGACCAGCGATGCGAGCGGGCGGTGCGTCGGGCGCAGTGCGAGCAGCGCGTCGCCGAACCGCGCCCGCATCTCGAGCGTCCACCGCGCCGCGGCGAGGCGCTGCCGGCCCTCGGCCGTGACGCGGATCAAGAGCAGAGGCACGTCGACCGCCGGGGCCTCCTGGACGTACAGGCCACCGGATCCCACGATGCGCGCGTCCCAGCCGAAGTACTCGACCGCCCGGATGTCGGGTGAGCTTCCGCGGAGCGTGCGCATCCGGCCATCCTCGCGCTGTAACTCTTCTTCCACCTGCGCCTGGTAGATCGAGTGGAGGAACGAGTACCCGAACCGTTCTCCGTCGTCCAGCCTGCCCAGCCACTCGTCGCCGCCCGCCGAGACGGCGAGAACGGCCACCGGCTTCGCGAGGATCGCGGCGGCCAGGGTCAGGGCGAAGACCACGAGTGCCAGGAGCGCCCTCGGCTTCCCTACTTCTTCCAGGCGCCCTTCGACTTGTAGAAGTCGATCGCGCCCTGGTGGTAGTCGATCGGCGAGCCCTCGACCGCGGTCTCGAGCCTGAGGTTCTTGGCCTCGGGGTGGATGGCGACGAGGTCCGCCTGGCTGTCGAACATCGTCTGGAGGATCGCCGCGGCGAGCGTCACATCGAAGTTCGACGGGACGACCAGGAGGTTCGCGACCCCCGCCACGGTGACGTCGGCGTCGTTCTTGTAGGTGTCCTTCGGGATCTTCCCCGCGAAATAGAAGGGGCCGTACTTGTCGGCCATCTTCTTCACGCCGTCCGTCTGGTCGAGGAACTTCAGCTTCACCGAGTTGGCGAGGTCCGTGACGGCTCCCGTCGGCAGGCCGCCGTCCCAGAAGAAGGCGTCGATCTTCCCGTCCCGGAGCGCGTCGGCGGAATCCTGCGGCCCGAGGCGCTCGCGCTTGATATCCGTGTCCGGGCTCATCCCGTACGCCTCGAGGACGCGGTTGCCCTTTGTCTCCGTACCGGATCCGGCCGCGCCCATCGACACGCGCTTGCCACGCAGGTCGGCCATGGCGTTGATGCCCGATCCGTCCTTCGCGACGACGTGCATGAAGTTCGTGTACAGCACCGCGAGCGCCTTCGCGTCCGCCTTCTGCTCGGGCGGGACGAAGCGGCCCTTGCCGTTCACCGCGTCGTACGCCGTGTCGGAGAGCGTGAACGCCAGGTCGGCCTTGCCGTCGCGGATGAGCTTCATGTTGTCCACCGAGGCGGGCGTCGACTGCGCGCTGGCCGCGACCTTCAGCTTCTTGCTCAAGACCTCGGAGAGGCCGCCGCCGTACAGGATGTACACGCCCCCGGCCGCGCCGGTGGCGACGTTGAGCGAGCGGCCCTCGAAGCTGGGCGCGCCGCTGGCGCTCTCGGCCGAGCCGGCGCGCGGCGCCTGGCACGCGGAGGCGACGAGCACAGCAGCGAGCAGCAGGCAGGGCACGCGCGAGCGGCGCCTCATCGACTCACCCCCGGAGAGAGCATACCGAGCCGGGTGCCGTCTTCGAGGCCGCCACGGGCTTCGGAGAGAGATCCCGCATGCCGGGATTCTGGCACGCGGCTGGTCCGTCTCGGAACAGCGCACGGGGAGCCAGCGTGAGGGCGACCAATGTCCGCCACGGAAGCGTGTCGTCGCGAGCGGAACACAGGGCACGACCGCTAGCACCACAACGTAAGGCACGACGCAGGACCGATAGCATCAATGAGGTGCTCTCGGGCGAGGAGCTACGCCGGGCCCTCGCGGCCGAGCCCCCGCTCGTCGAGGACCTCCACGTCGTGACGCAGCTTCAGCCCGGCGGCATCGACCTGCGAGTCGAGCGTGTCCACCGCTTCGTATCCGCGGGCGTTCTCGGCGGCGATCCCATCCGGCAGCCGGCATCGCGCGAGGATGTGACTTTCGACCGCGACGGCTGGTGGGAGCTGCCGTCCGGCGCGTACGTGATCGGCTACCGCGAGAAGGTCAACCTTCCGAACGACGTGATGGCGCTCGCGCAGCCGCGCTCGAGCCTGCTGAGGTCGGGCGTCGCGATACACAGCGCCGTCTGGGATGCCGGATACAGCGGGCGCGGCGAGGGCCTGCTCTCGGTGATGAATCCGCACGGATATCGGCTGCAGCGCGGCGCGCGGGTGCTGCAGCTCGTCTTCTACCGGCTCGCGGTCCCCGCAAGCGACGGCTATCGCGGCCGTTACCTCGGTGAGGGGTCGCGTTGACCGAGACTTCGCCCAGCTCGATCCGTACGGAGGCGAACGGTCCGTACGTCGTGACCGGGCCGATCACGATCCTCGACGTCGCCGGGACGCGAGCTCGCGGTCCCCGAGGGCCATACCGTCAAACTCTGCCGGTGCGGCCACTCCGCGAAGAAGCCCTTCTGCGACGACAGCCCCATCGGCGCGTGGACTTCGTCTCGCGCCCGGACTTCGAGCCGGAGCCGGCGGTGTCGAAGGAGGCGGGTGAGTGAGATCGCTGGTCCTCCACGATGCCGCCCTTGCCGATGGGCGCTCCGACCGCCTGACCGTCGGTGTCAGCGTGCGCATCGACGACGGCCGGATCGCCTGGATCCGCCCGGCGGACGACGCGGACCTGAGCGAGGCCGACGTCGTCGACGCCGGGGGCGCGACGGTCGTGCCCGCGCTCGTCGACGGGCACAGCCATCTGACGCTCCAGGGCGGCAGCCATTGGCTCGCACGCGGCGACGACGCGCCCGCTGTTCTGATGCAGGTCGCCCGGGACAACGCGCGCCGCCTCGTGCAGGCCGGCGTACTCTGGGCGCGCGACGTCGGGGCGCCACGCGTCGACGGGCGGCCGCTCAGCCTCGCGGTCCGCGACGAGCTGGGCGGCAAGCGCGGCCAGCCGTACATCCGCGTCGCCGGCACGTGGATCGCGAAGACCGGGTGGCCCCCGCTCCTCATCACGGTCGAGGATGGCGCGGAGCTCGCCGAGGCGGCGCTCGCGCAGCTCGACCAGGGCACGGACCTCGTGAAGCTGTACCTCGACTCCCCCGGTGGCTCCACCGAGGCGCCCTTCGGCGTCGACGACGTGCGCGCCATGGTTACGGCGGTGCACGCCCGCGGCGCTCGCGTCGCGGCCCACGCGACCTACCTCGCCGGCGTGCGGGTGGGCGCCGAGGCCGGCGTCGACTCCATCGAGCACGGGACGGAGATCGACGACGACGTCGCGAAGACGATGGCGCGTGGCGACGCCGCGCTCGTCTCGACGCTCTCGGTGTTCGCGTCGTGGGAGACCTTCGCCACCACGACCCGCATCGATCGCTTCACGGGTGCCGAAGGGCGTCAGCGCATGGCGAAGCGCAGAGAGGGTGCGTACGCAGCGGTGGCGGCGGCGCGGCGAGCAGGTGTGCGGATCGCGACAGGGTCCGACTTCGGCGGCGGGTCCGTTCGCGCGGGCCACCTCGCGTGGGAGGTCGAGCTCCTCGTCGGTGCCGGGCTCGAGCCATACGAGGCGCTCGCGGCCGCGACGTGGCGCGGCGGCGAGGTGCTCGGCGTCGACCACGCCGGCCGGATCGAGGAGGGCATGCCGGCGGACCTCGTGCTCGTGCACGGCGACCCGCTCTCCGACCCGCGGGCGCTGTGGCGCGTGTGGGCGGTGTATCAGGGAGGCGAGCGGGTGGCCTGAACGACGACCCTCGTACTCACGTGCGTCGCAGACACCTCCGCGGGACACGCGATCTACCCGACGCTGGGCAGGTCCACTCCGTGCGACTTCGCGAAGGCGATCGCGTCCTCGTAGCCCGCGTCGGCGTGGCGCATCACGCCCGTGCCCGGGTCCGTCGTCAGCACGCGCCGCAGCTTCTCGCGGCCGAGCGGCGTGCCGTCGGCCACCGCGACCATGCCCGCGTGGATCGAGTTCCCGATGCCGACGCCGCCGCCGTGGTGCACGGAGACCCACGTCGCGCCTGCCGCGGTGTTCAGCAGCGCGTTGAGGATTGGCCAGTCGGCGATGGCGTCGCTGCCGTCCTTCATGTCCTCGGTCTCACGGAACGGCGACGCGACGGAGCCCGAGTCCAGGTGGTCGCGGCCGATCACGATCGGAGCGCGCAGCTCGCCCGAGGCGACGAGCTCGTCGATCCGCTCACCGAACAGCGCCCGTTCGCCGTAGCCGAGCCAGCACACGCGCGCGGGGAGGCCCTGAAACGGGACGCGCTCCTGCGCGAGCCGGATCCACCGAGCGAGAGCTTCGTCATGCGGGAAAAGCTCGAGCACCGCCGCATCGGTGCGCGCGATGTCCGACGGTTCGCCGGACAGCGCCACCCAGCGGAACGGCCCGCGGCCCTCCGCGAAGAGCGGCCGGATGTACTCGGGCACGAAGCCCGGGTAGCTGAATGCGTCGGCGAAGCCCGCGAGCAGCGCTTCGCCGCGGAGGTTGTTGCCGTAGTCGAACGCCACGGCGCCGCGCCGCGCGAGCGCCACGATCGCCGCGCAGTGGCGCGCCATCGCGTCGCGCGAGGCCGCCACGTACGCATCCGGATCGTCACGCCGCCGGGCGTCGGCGTCGCGTACGTCAGGCACGTAGCCGCCGAGCGGATCGTGGGCGCTGGTCTGGTCCGTGACCACATCCACCCGAATATCCCGGCGGACGAGCTCGGGGAGCACCGCCGCAGCGTTGGCGACGAGCCCGATCGACCGCGGCGTCCCGGCGGCGCGGTGCCGCTCGGCGATGGAGAGCGCCTCCTCGAGGGAGCTGCACAGCTCGTCGACGAAGCCGTGCCGGAGGCGCCGCTCGGCACGCTCCCGATCGACCTCGACCACCAGCGCGACGCCCCCGTTCATCGTCACGGCGAGCGGCTGCGCGCCGCCCATCCCGCCCAGTCCCGCGGTCACGACGAGGCGCCCGCGCAGGCTCCCGCCGAAGTGCTGGCGAGCGACGGCCGCGAATGTCTCATACGTGCCCTGCAGGATGCCCTGCGTCCCGATATAGATCCACGAGCCCGCCGTCATCTGGCCGTACATCGTCAGACCGAGCGCCTCGAGCTCGCGGAACCGCTCCCACGTCGACCAGGCCGGCACCAGGAGCGCGTTGGCGATGAGGACGCGCGGCGCCCACTCGTGCGTGCGGAAGACGCCGACGGGCTTTCCCGACTGCACGAGGAGTGTCTCGTCGTGTCGAAGGCGCCGGAGCGTCGCGCAGATGCGGTCGAACGCCTGCCATGACCGCGCTGCCCGCCCCGTGCCCCCGTACACCACGAGGTCCTCCGGGCGCTCGGCGACGTCCGGATCGAGGTTGTTCTGGATCATCCGGAACGCGGCCTCCTGCGGCCAGCCCAGACATGAAATGTCGCTTCCGCGCGGCGCGCGAACGGCGCGCGCGACGGCTGTCATTCGAGATGACCCGTGCGCCTGCGCAGCTCCGTGATCACGACTTCGCGGGCGATGACGTCCGACATCATCGCGATGTCGCCCGACAGCGGACGGTCCTCTTCGAGCACGGCCACGTGCTCGCGCACGACGCGGCGCGCGGCCTCGATCGCCGGGGAGGACTGGGCGCCCAAGGCGTCGAGGCCCTGCGCGCCGCAGAGCGCCTCGATCGCGAGCACGTCGCGCGTGTTCCGCACCACGGCCGCGAGCTTGTGCGCGGCGTGCACGCCCATGCTGACGTGGTCCTCCATGCCCGCGGACGTGGGGATCGACTGGACCGATGCGGGCATCGCGCGGAGCCTATTCTCGGCGACGAGCGCCGCCGCGGTGTACTGCGCCACCATGAAGCCGGAGTGCGCCCCGGCGTTCGGGCTGAGGAACGCGGGAAGGCCGCTGGTGTGCCCGTTGGTCATCCGGTCGATCCGCGCTTCGCTGATGTCGGCCAGCCCGGCGACCGCGACGGTCGCGAGATCGAGCGCGATCGCCACGGGCTGCCCATGGAAGTTCCCCCCGCTCACGATCCGTCCCTCTTCGGCGAACACGAGTGGATTGTCCGTGATGGCGTTGATCTCGATCTCGAGCACCCGCCGCGTGTACAAGAGCGCATCCCGCGACGCGCCGTGCACCTGCGGCATGCACCGGACGGAATACGGGTCCTGCACGCGCGGATCGCCGGTCCGGTGCGACGCGACCAGGGGACTGCCGCCGATGAGCCGCCGGAGATTCGCCGCGACCAGCATCTGCCCCGGGTGGGGCCGCGCGGCCTGCAGCGCCTCGTCCCACGCGGTGTCCGTCGCGCGCAGGGCCTCCGCGGACATCGCGCCGACCACGTCCGCCGTCGTCGCGAGCACCTCGGCATCGTGCAATGCGAGGCAGCCGATCGCCGTCATCACCTGGGTTCCGTTGATGAGCGCGACGCCCTCCTTCGGCGCGAGCTCGATCGGCTTCAGGTCCGCGTGCCGCAGGGCGTCGGCCGCGGCCTTGCGCTTTCCGTCGTGGATCGCCTCTCCCTCACCGATCAGCACCAGCGCGGCGTGCGCGAGCGGAGCGAGGTCGCCGGACGCGCCGACGCTGCCGTGCATCGGAATCACCGGATGGACGCCGCGGTTCAGGAGGTCCAGAAGCAGGTGGATGACGCTCGCGCGCACGCCCGAACGGCCGGCCGCGAGGGTATTCGCCCGCAGCAGCAGGATCGCCCGTACGGCCTCCACCGGCAGCGGATCGCCGACGCCTGCGGCGTGGCTGCGCACGAGATTTCGCTGGAGCGCCCTGACCTCGCTCGGCGGGACGCGCACCGTCGCCAGGTCGCCGAAGCCCGTGTTGACGCCGTAGACGGGCTCGTCGCGCTCCGCGATCTCCTCCACCAGTTTCGCCGCGGCCGCGACGCGGGGTTCCGCGCCGCGGTCGAGCGCGACCGAGAGCGACCTGCGCGCGACCGCGACGACGTCCGCGATGCTGAGGTCGTTGCCGGTGATCCGGAGGACCATCGGTACAGTATCTGGCTCGATGATCGTGATCATGAAAAGGGGCGCCTCGCCCGCGCAGATCGATCATGTCGTCGATCGTCTGACCGAGCTGGGCTACGGCATCAACCTCTCCGGGACCGAGGTCACCGTGATCGGCGCGATCGGCGTGCTCGACGACGACAAAGCGCGCCTGTCCGAGCAGCTGGGATCGCTGCCCGAGGTCGAGCGCGTGGTGCCGGTGCTCAAGCGTTTCAAGCTCGCCAGTCGCGAGTTCCACCCCGACAACAGCGTCGTACGCGTTCGCCACGTCTCGATCGGCGATGGTTCGCTGGTCCTCATGGCCGGGCCGTGCGCGGTCGAAAGCGAAGGGCAGCTCATGGCGACGGCGCGTGCCGTGAAGGCCGCGGGCGGCGACATTCTGCGAGGAGGCGCATTCAAGCCGCGCACGTCGCCGTACGACTTCCAGGGACTGGGGTCCGAGGGTCTCCGCCTCCTCGCCGCCGCACGGGACGAGACTGGGATGCCGGTGATCTCGGAGGTCCTCGATCCGCACGATGTGGAGCTGTGCGCTCAGTACGTCGACATCCTTCAGATCGGCGCCCGCAACATGCAGAACTACTCGCTGCTTCGCGAGGTCGGGCGGTCGGGCCACCCGGTGCTGCTCAAGCGCGGCGGGATGTACCCGACGATCGAGAACTGGCTGCTCTCCGCCGAATACGTGCTCCGGGAAGGCAACCGCCAGATCGTGATGTGCGAGCGCGGCCTCCCACCGCCGGGCGGTGAGACGGCCACGCGGAACGTCCTCGACCTTTCGGCCGTCGCGGTGATCCACGAGCTGTCGCATCTGCCGGTCGTGGTCGATCCGAGCCATGGCACCGGCAAGTCCGCGTACGTGCCGGCGCTCGCGCGCGGCGCGGCGGCCGTCGGGGCGGACGGGCTGTTGATCGAGGTCCACCCGGAACCCGAACGTGCGCTCTCCGACGGGCCGCAGTCGCTCACGCCGGCGCAATTCGCCGAGGTGGCCGCGGACGTTCGCGCGATCGAGGCCGCACGGCGGCCGACAGGTCAGGCCGCGGTGATCAGCCGGTAACCGAATCCGCGCGAGGTCTCGATGGTCACGTCGCTCACGCGGGCGTCCGAGAGCTTCTTGCGCAATCGCCCGACGTGCACGTCCACCAGGCGGGTGTCGCTGCCCGGCTCGTAGCTCCACACCCCGCTCAGCAGGTCGTCCCGACTGAACACCCGCCCGGGGTCGCCCGCGAGGGTCCTCAGCAGCTTGAATTCGGTGGGCGTGAGCGATACCTGCTGCTCGCCCGCGATCGCCTGGACGCTCGCGAGGTCGATCACGAAGGTGCCGAAGCGCATCTGCTTTCGGTCGGGGGCGGCCGCAAAGAGCGGATGGCGGATGCGGCGGAGCAGCGCCTCCACGCGGGCCACCAGCTCGTCGTTGTCGAACGGCTTGCCCATGTAGTCGTCGGCCCCCACCCGCAGGCCGACCACGCGGTCGGGCGCATCCTTCTTGGCGCTCAGGAAGAGGACCGGTACGTCGCTTTCCCGCCGCAGCTGCAGGCAGAGGCTGATGCCGTCGACGCTCGGCATCATGACGTCGAGGATCACGAGGTCCGGCATGAATTGACCGAACGCCTCGACCGCCTGGCGCGAATCGGTCACCGTCCGGACCGCGAAGGCCTCGTCCCGCAGGATCGCGCCCACGGAAGCGGCGATCTCCACGTCGTCGTCGACGACCATGACCTTCGTGCCGGTCGGCGGCTTGTCCGCGAGCGCGAGCGCCTGATCCTTCACGTAACGCTCGGATGAAGCACTATGCATGCCATTGTAACGGACGGTTTCACGGGCCGGGACTGCGGGAGGCCCAACGGTCGGCGTCCTCTGCCGGCGAACGCCCTCCGGCATCTCGAAGCCGAGCACGGCCAGGACGCGCGGGCACGGCGCTGCCGGCGAACTCGCGCTAGACCTGTTCCCTGGCCGCGTCCCTCACGCAGTACGGCGTCTGTGGCAGGACCTCCAGACGCTCATCGGGGATCGCCTCGCCGCAGACGATGCAGCGGCCGTACGTACCCTTGCCGACGCGCTCCAGCGCTTCCTCGAGGCTCGCAAGCTCTCCCTCGAGCGCACGGCTACGCGTCAGATCGAGCTCGCGCTGCTCTGTATCGGTCGCCGCATCCGCGGGGTGCTGGTCGGACAGCGACAGCTCGCCACCGCTCTCGCCCTGAGACTGTTGTAGACGCTCCCTCAGGCGGGAGAGCGACCGCGAGACGTCCTCACGCTGCGCCTGCAAGCGCGAGCGCGCGGCCGCGAGATCCATGCCCGACAGGCTACTGTAACCACGATCAGGGGCCTTCGGCCCCGCAGACCCCGAGTGCGAGGAGCCACAGTGGGCAGGGCCATCCCAGTCAGGGCCATCCCAGTCAGGGACCGAACGTCCTCATGCGCGCGACATCGCGGTAAGACCGGCGACGCGGAACTTGTCAACGGCTTAACCGCCATGTCCCCGGAGGGGGCGTAGCCATGGAGCCCCGAGACGTCGCATCGGCGCGCGAGCGATACCACCTCCTCGACGTCCGCGAGGGCGCGGAATGGACGGCGGGCCACATCGAGGGCGCCCAACACATCCCTCTCGGCCAGCTCGGCGCACGCCTCGCCGAGGTCCCGGAGCACGTGACAGTGGTGACCGTGTGCCGTAGCGGCCATCGGAGCGACGTCGCGGCCGGCGGTCTCCGCCGCATGGGCCGGCGCGCCGAGAATCTCGACGGCGGGGTCGCCGCGTGGCAGCGCGCCGGCCTGCCGCTGATCCGGAACGACGGCGCGCCCGGCCGCGTTATCTAGCGCTGCACAAGCCGCGGCAATGAGGGCCCTTCGGCCCCTCAGACCCCCGAGCGGGAAAGCGGAAAGTGGGCAGAGCTCGTGCGGTCAGCGATCCCATGCGCTTACGCTCGCGCCTTGAAGTCAGAATTCGCCGCATGAAACTATCAAGAAACCCCTCGGGCTCCGCCGACCGAAAAGCGCAGCGCCGGAAGTACGATGGCTCCGGGCGTCCGAAAAAGTCCTCGCTCGCGCGGTGAGAGGCACGGACTCGCCTCATCAAACATCTGCGCCGTTGTTCCATATGGGCGCAAAGGGCGCCAGGGCGAGCGCAGCCCGCGAGGATAGGCTTTAGGCCCATGGCAGATGCAGCACCGGAGTCCCGTCATCTCGACCGAGACTGGCTGCGCGACCACATCGCCGAGGAGCGGCGCCAGGCGGACGTGCTCGGGGAGATACGCGAGGCGATCTTCGGCGCGCAGGACGGCCTGACGAGCACGATCGCGGTCCTCAGCGCCGTCGCCGCCGCGACCTCGCAGACATATCCGGTGCTCGTCGCGGGCGTGGCCTCCGCCCTGGCCGGCGTGTTCTCCATGGCGGCTGGGGAGTACACGTCGTCCAAGAGCCAGCGCGAGATCTTCGAGGCGCAGATCCAGGGAGAGCGCGAGGAGGTCGAGGAACGTCCCGACGAGGCCCAAGCCGAGCTCGCGTACATGTTCGAGGAGGATGGACTCGGCGCGCCAACCGCTCACCGGGTGTCCTCCGAGATCGCGCGCGAGCCGCGCGTGCTCCTCAAGACCATGGTCGAGAAGGAGCTGGGCCTCGTCTTGGAAGAGCGGGCCGGACCGCTGCAGGGAGCGCTGGTCATGGGAGGCGCCTTCGGTGTCGGCTCGATCGTCCCGCTGCTCCCGTACTTCTTCCTCCACGTGCAGGTCGCGATCTGGGCATCGATCGTCATATCGGCCCTCTTCATGTTCGGCATCGGCTGGGTCAAGGCCCAATGGACCCGCAAGAGCCCGCTACGGTCGGGGCTCGAGATCCTCGCCATCGGCGCGGCCGCTGGTGTCGCCGGCTATCTCTTCGGGATCGTCCTACCGTCGCTGCTCGGGGTCGCCGGGATCACGGTCGGCTGATCCCCGCGCCGCCCACCTGGCGCCTCCCGGCCCCGGGCCCGTCGTGGCGCCGGACGAGCTCGGCGAGGGCGAACGCGTTCTCGTCCAGGAGCGCTAGGCGGTCTTGCAGCCACCCGGCACCTGAGCCGCCCGCGCGCGAGCGGCGCTTTCCTTTACGTTACTGGCGTGCACATCGCGTTCGTCTCCACGCAGGTCCCGCGGCGCTGCGGCATCGCGACCTTCACCGCCGATCTGTCGGCGGCGGTGAAGGCGGCCGATCCGAGCGTGCGCCTGTTCTTCGCGGCGATCGACGAGCCGAGTGCGGCTCGCGCCTACCCGAGCGAGGTCCGGTGGCGCATGCGCCAGCGCGATGGGGCCAGCTACCGTGCCGCCGCGGCGGCGATCAGCGATTCGCGGGTGGAGATCGTCAACGTCCAACACGAATTCGGGTTGTACGGCGTCTGGAACGAGGCTGGTGGGTACGATGACCACCTCCGCGGCTTCCTCGAGCAGCTGCGCGTGCCGGTGGTGACGACGCTCCATACCGTCGCCCCGGGTCCCGAGCCCTGGATGCGCGACGCCGTTCGAGCGATCGCGGAACGCAGCAGCGCGGTCGTCGTAATGGCCGAGACCGCGGCCCGTCTTCTCGGGACGGACTACGGCGTGGCCACGCCGCCCGCGGTCATCCCCCATGGGATGCCGGCGGTCGAACCGCGCGGCAGGCGCCGGCTGAAGCGGGAGCTGGGCATGGTGGGAAAGGCGCTCATCACGACGTTCGGCCTCGTCGATCCACGCAAGGGCCTCGAGCACATGATCGCGGCCATGCCCACGATCGTGGCGGCGCACCCGAACACGCTCTACCTGATCGTCGGCCAGACGCACCCGGAGCTGCTGAAGCGGGCGGGGGAGGATTATCGCAACGGCCTCATCGCCATGGTCGAGCGGCTGGGCCTCGCCGGTCACGTGGCCTTCGTCAACCAGTACCTCACGCAGCGCGAGATCGTGGACTACCTGCTCGCGAGCGATGTCTACGTGACGCCGTACCTGGACCTCAACCAGATCACGAGCGGCACGCTCGCGTACGCGCTCGGTGCCGGCAAGGCGATCGTCTCGACCCGCTACCTCCACGCGAAGGAGGCGCTCGCTGATGGCCGCGGCATCCTCGTCGACCTGCGCAGCCCCGACCAGCTGGCCAGGGCGGTGAACGCGATCCTCGATGACCCGGAGCTGAAGCGAGAACTCGAGCAGAAGGCGTACGCCTATGGCAAGGAGATGGCCTGGCCCGCGGTCGGGCGGCGCCACTTCGAGCTCATGCGCGACCTCCTGCGGGACCACGGGATGCAACGGACAGCGTGACGCTGGCTGGGCGCCTTCCCGACAACCCGCTCATCACCCGGCGCGATGTCGCTCCGTCACTCCCTTCGCTGGAGGTCGTGTCGGTCTTCAACGCCGCGGCCGCCCGGGTCGATGACGAGATCGTGCTCCTGCTTCGCATCGCGGAGCAGCCGCGCAGCGACACCGAGCCCCCGCCCGACGCCATGACCCTCGATCTGACGGGACCGGAGCCCGTGCTCCAGCCGTTGCCCCGCGGGCTGCGCAAGGAGGAGCTCGTCGGCATGGCCTTCTTCGACGCGCGCAGCGACCCGCCGCGGGTTCTGGTCGGTTACATACCGCGACGGCTGCCAGGGCTCGATCTCACTGACCCGCGCGCGATCCGCTATCAGAACGCGACCGGACCGCTGCGCGCTGTGAACCACGGGTACGTGGACTACCTCGCCCAGATGTCGCACCTTCGTCTCGCGCGCAGCAGGGACGGCGTGCGGTTCGCCGTCGACGACGTGCCCGCGATCGCGCCGCGAACGGAGATGGAGGAATACGGCGTCGAGGATCCGCGCGCGACGTTCATCGACGGAGGCTGGCAGATCACGTACGTATCGGTCTCTCGGCTCGGAATCACGACGAGCCGCGCGACGACCGACGACTTTCGGACCTTCCGGCGCCATGGCGTCATGTTCTTGCCCGACCACAAGGACGTCGTCATCTTCCCCGAGCGCATCGGCGGCCGCTACGTCGCTCTCACGCGGCCGATGCCGCAGTCATTCGCCCGGATCTCCGGCATCTGGATCGCCTTCTCGGACGACCTCATGGAATGGGGCGACCATCGGCCTTTGGTGCTGCCCCGGTGGGGCCGCTGGGACGAGCTGCGCACCGGTGCCTCGGCCGTGCCGTTCCGGACATCGGAGGGCTGGCTCGAGCTGTACCACGGCGTCGATCGCACGACGTGCTATGCGATGGGTGCCGTCCTGCTCGACGGCGACGACCCGACGAAGGTCATCGCCCGGTCGCCGCAGCCGATCCTCGCGCCCGAGGAGCCCTTCGAGCGGATGGGTCTGTTCAACGAGACCGTTTTCTCGTGCGGGCACGTCGCGCTCGACGGCAAAGGCGAGCGCATCAGGCTCTACTACGGCGCCGCCGACTCCGTGATGGCCGCCGCCGACTTCGAGGTGCGCGACATCCTACGAAGCCTCGAGGCGTGTTAGCGCGCCTGGGGCGCCTGCTCCACCCGTATCCCGCGGCCGGCCCGCGCGCCCTCGCTCCCGCGGTCTATGCGGATGCCCAGGGACATCTCGTGCCGGCGTCGGACCGCGGCTTCGAGGGCGTCGCGTGCGTCGACGACGCGGCGCGCGCGCTCGTGCTGTATTGCGATCTCTGGAACGCGACGGGCGCCGAGTGCGCCCGGGATTGCGCGCTCGGGCTGCTCGATTTCGTCCTCTGGATGCAGGAGCCCGACGGCCGCTTCCTCAATTTCGTCCGCGACTGGGACGGCACGCGCAACCTCGACGGCCCGACGTCGTTCGCCGGCGGGAGCTTCTGGCACGCCCGCGCGGTGCGCGGCCTGGCCAAGGCATGGACGACCTTCGGCGGCGCGCGGGTCCGCGCGGCGATCGACCGCGCGCTCCCGTACATGGAGACAGCCGGCGTGAACCCCGACGTCGGGGCGGTGCACGTCCTCGCGGCGCTGGACCTGGCCGAGGATGACGCGGACGGACGCCTCCGCTCCTTCATCGAGCGTCGATCGGACGAGATCGCCGGATGCCGCGACGGCGACGTCCTCGCGAACTACCCGGGCGAGCCGCTGCCGCACCTTTGGGGACACCTTCAGGAGGGCGTCCTCGCCGAGGCCTCGCGGTACCTCGGGCGGGCGGACCTGCTCGACGCCGCGCGCGCCAGCGCCCACGCCCTGCTCGAGCCCGTCATCCAGTCCTCGTTCGCGCTTCCGCGGGTCGAGCCGTACGGCGTCGCGGCGGTCGTGTACGGCATGGACCGCTTACACCAAGTGACCGGCTCCGCGCTTTACGCCGAGCTGGCCGCGCTCGCTCGTGCCTGGTTCGACGGCCGCAACGCTGCCGGTGTGCCGGCGTACGACAGGGCAGCTGGCGCTTTCCGCGACGGCATCGACGAGGGGAGGCTCAATCCGAACTCGGGAGCCGAGTCGAACATCGTCGGCGCACAGGCGCTCCTCGCTGAGGTGGCCGCGTGGCTCACGCGCGATCCACGAGGATGCTTCCCGCCGCGGATCACCTAACGGCCGCCGGGTACAAGGTGTTGAACCCGACGGCGATGACTGGCCATGAGCACGTGGACGTACTTGACGGGCACATAGAGGTCGATGCCGTCACCTCCCGATCCCGCCCGGCAGCGCGCGGGGCGGCAAGCGGGTGCGTCGCGCGGAACAGCGATGCCGGCCGCACTTCGGCGTCGGAGCACCGCTCGACCATCACGCGCGCGAAATGACGGCGCAGCCGGTCCTCGCCGTTCTCCGCCGTCAGGCGATCGCCGGCCTTGCTCGGATCGGCGACGGCGAGCGTGAGGACCAGGAGTTGACCGTCGGCGCGAAGCACGCGCACTGCCTCGGCCAGGACATCGTCGATGCGCCCTGCGGCGTTCAGCATGCGGTTCGCGAAGACCGTGTCGAATGTGCCCTCCGCGAAGGGCAGCGCGTGGGCGTCCGCCAGCGCGACGTACGGTGATCGCGTGCGTGCGCTGCGCAGCCGGGAGCGGTCGACATCGATCCCGATGCCGCGCGGCGGCAGAAAACGCCCTTCGCCACAGCCGAGATCGAGTACGACGCCTCGCGCGTGCGCCGCCAGGCGCTCGGCCGCCCACGTCAGCGCGCGCTCCCGCGCTTCGACCTCCGCCATACCGTCCGCGGCTACCGTACCCGCATGACGCGGATGCGCTCGCGCGGCGTAGATCCACGCCACCGCCGGAGGTCCGGCGCCGCCGCGACGCTCGTGTCGCTGGTGCTCGGGGCGGTCATCGCGCTCGTCGTCCTCGAGGTGGCGCTCGGCGGGACGGCGGCCCCGCCCAGGGAGGACGTGGGACCGTCCGCGAAGCCGGATGCGGCCTCGCCCGTGGCGCCGCCACCGCCGCCTCCCGAGCTGACCTTCGATCCGCCTGCCGGACGGACGCAGGCGGCCCGCTTCCTATCCGTGCGCTTCGGCTCGAGCGTCGCGCTCGAAAGCGCGCGGATCACGCTGGCTCCGGATCCGGGATTCGCGTGCAGCGCGCAGCTCGAGGCACCGAAGTTGGGCCGCTTCGGATGCGTCGGCCTGCTCCCCGGACCCGTCGACTTCGTCGCGACGTTGTCAGTGCGTGCCGGCGGCCAGGACACGCGGGCCCGCTACGACTTCCGAACGATGGGCCCGAAGCTCGAAGGTGTCCGCTGGTTCACGGAGTTCGAGGACCCTGCCGGCGATCCGCTCGCGTGCGCCGCGGCGTCGTGCCGGATCGTGCAGTTCTTCACGGCCGGAGACGACAAGATGACCGCGTCGGGCATCCTCAACTTCGGGCGTCAGTTCAACCGCAGCCGTGATCCAGGGCTCGATCCCGCCGCGATCGCGGAGGTCCTGCATCGCCTCGAATCGCGGAACGCGTACCACTACTACCGCCTCGATTCGCGGGAAGAAGCCACGAAGGCCGCCGTGTACTGGCTGCTCCGAAGCGGCAAACCCGTTCTCGTCGTCTCCCTTGCGGGGCAGCATGCCCCCGTGCTCATCGGGTACAGGGGCGAGTTCGGCACCTTCTACGGCGATCCGCTGGATCACGTGACCGGCGTCATCATGGAGGATCCGCAGCGCGGCGACCTCGATCCTCGGACCGCCAACCGCCGCCCGGACAAGTACCGCTCCGCTGATTTCCAGACGGGCAGGCTGCTCGCGCTGCCGGAGTGGTACGGCGATGAGTGGTGGCTGGCGTTCCCGTACACCTGCTGCCTGAACGGCGTCAGCATCGACCGGAGCGACGGCGCGTATCCCCTCCCGCACTGGGCGGGAAAGTACGTGATCGTGGTCGACGACGAGGACGCCGAGTGGCCATCGGATCGCGAGGGCCGGGTGCGTTTCAACTAGCGCCCTTTGGGCGCTGATCGGGAGATCGTTGACAGGTTTCCGGCCACGAGCCTGATTCCATGACGTGAGCGTGAACGGTCGCCGACCGGGGTGTGGTTCGGTTTCCGGCGTACAGTTTGCGACTTGAGCGGCCCCTCATCACTCGCGTCTCTACCATCCACAATGTGAGCGCACCGTCGCGCCGACAGCTCGGCGGTCCAGGCCGCTCCCGCGCGGTGAGCGGCCGTGGCGTTCTGGTGGCGACGCTGGTCCTCGTGAGCTCGCTCACGGCCGCGCTCGCGTGGCGCGCGGCGCAGGCCCCCGCTGGTTCCCCGTTGCAGCGCTCGGTTACCGACCAGCTGGCCGCGGCCGTGGGGCAGGTCGAGGATGCGATCGCCGGCGGAATAGCGGATGCGCCAAGGGTGTCCCTGCCGGGCGATCCGCCCGGATACGTGCGCGTGCGCAGGCCCGACGTCCCGCCGGGGCCGCGGCGGGTCGGGATCCAGGCCGGGCACTGGAAGACGCAGGAGGCGCCGCCGGAGCTGGGGCGCATCCTCACCCAAACGGGCACCAGCTGGAACGGCCTGACGGAGTGGGAGGTCAACATCGACGTCGCGGAGCGCGTCGCCGGCCTCCTGCGCGACAAGGGCCTCGTGGTCGACGTGCTGCCGACGACGATCCCGCCCGGCTACCTCGCGGACGCGTTCGTCGCGCTGCACGCGGACGGCGACGGCGTCGGCGACAAGAGCGGGTACAAGGTCTCGCACAGCACCCGGCGGACCCCGTTCGAGGACCGCCTGGTCGCGGATGTCCGTGCGGAATACGAGGCCGCGACGGGGCTCGACTTCGACGCAGCGGGGATCACTCGCAACATGACGGGCTACTACGCCTTCGCCTGGAGCCGCGTCCGGTATTCGGCCGCACCGCACACGCCGTCCGCGATCCTCGAGATGGGCTTCCTCAGCAACGACCACGACCGGGGGCTGATGACCGCGCAAGCGGACGAGGTGGCGACCGGCATCGCGAATGGCATCCTGCGCTTCCTGGACGAGGTGCCGCCGGCGACGCTGTTCGGCCAGGATCTCTTGCTGCCGCCGGCGCCGGCCTTCCGGCCCGCATCCCCGTCGCCTTCAGCTCCGTGAGATGGGCCTCGAGATCGTGTTCGAGACGCACTCCGTGACCACCGACAACGAGCGTGGGATCGCGACGGGTTGGTCACAAGGTGAGCCGTCTGAAAGAGGGCGGCGGCTCGCGAGAGACCTCGGTGATCGCCGGAGCGCCGACGACCTCGCCGCGGTGTTCACGTCCGATCTACGGCGAGCGGTCCAGACCGCCGAGATCGCCTTCGGCGGCTGCGGGATCCCGATCCGTCAGGATGCCCGGCTGCGCGAATGCAACTACGGCAGCCTGAATGGCATGCCCACGTCGCGACTCGAGGCCGAGCGCTCGCGGCACATCGACGAGCCATTCCCCGGTGGAGAGAGCTATCGGGAGGTGGCGATCGCGTTCGGCGGCTCCTGGATGAACTCGCCAGCATGGTCGGGACGGGCCGGGTGCTGATCATCGGGCACTCGGCGACCCGCTTCGCACTGGACCATCTCCTGCGGGGCGCCCCGCTGGAGGACCTCGTGGACGCCCCGTTCGATTGGCGGCCGGGCTGGCTCAATGCGCTTCCGCCCCCGAGCGGCGACAAGGTCGCACCGGCGTGATCCACCCGCTCGTGGAGCAGCTTCGGTTCACGCGTGGTGAGTGGACCCGCGGCCTGGCGGGCGTGACGGAGGATGACGCGTCCCGGCATTTCGCCCGCATGAACTGCATCAGCTGGATCGTGGGCCACCTCGCCTGGCAGGAGCAGCGGTACTGGCTGGACCGAGCCAAGGGCCAGCTGCCGTTCCCAAACCTCAACGAGATGTACGCGTACGGCGCGCCGATGAGCACCCCCTCGCTGAAGGAGATGCTCGACATCTGGCGGAGGGTGACCGAGGCGGCCGATCGGTATCTCGACGAGCGCACGACCGAAGCACTGCAGAGCGAGCTGCTCCGCGACGGTGAGACCGCGGGGCAGACGGTCGGCTCGGCCATGCGGCGGATGACATACCACTACTGGTTCCACATCGGCGAGATCCAGGCGATCCGGCAGATGCTCGGCCAGAGCGACCTTCCGGAGTACGTCGGGGACATCGAGGCCCAAGCCCCCTATCGCCCCGAATGAGCGAGTCCCACATCCAGCGCGCGAGATGGACGACGTGCTTCTCACCTTGGCTGTAAGCGCTGCGCGCGGTCTTGGGCGTCGGTAGTCCCAGCACAATGGAATTCGGCATCCAGATCGAGCCGCAGTTCGGCTTCTCGTTCGAGGACGTACGCGAGATCGCGCGCGACGCCGAGGCGCTCGGGCTGCACGCGGTATGGGTCTCAGACCACCTCTTCCTGAACGCTGACGCGGCGGCGACCAACTGCCTCGAGTCGTGGACGCTCCTCGCGGCGCTCGCGCAGACCACGACCCGCATCCGGCTCGGGACGCTGGTCACGTGCCAGTCGTACCGGAACCCGGCCCTGCTGGCGAAGATCGCCGCCGGTGTGGATCACATGTCGGGTGGCCGCCTCGAGTTCGGGATCGGCGCCGGGTGGAAGGAGCTCGAGTACCACGCCTATGGCTACGACTTCCCGCCGCCGGCGGTGCGGCTCCGCCAGCTTACGGAGTCGATCGAGATCTGCCGCCGTATGTGGACGGAGGATCGCGCCAGCTACCGGGGCCGTCACTACGCCATCGACGGCGCCTTCTGCGCTCCGAAGCCGGTGCAGCGCCCGCATCCGCGGATCTGGGTGGCGGGAGCGAAGCCGCGTCTTCTTCGGATCGTCGCGCGGTACGCCGACGCGGTGAACATCAGCGACATGCCGACGGCGCAGACGTACGCGGCGGCGATGACCGAGCTCGAGCGTGCGTGCGCGGAGATCGGGCGAGATCCGCGGAGGATCATGCGCAGCCATTTCGGGAACGTCGTCCTCGGTTCGACGCAGGCGGACCTCGACCGCATCGTGGGCACCCTCGCGGAGGCCGCGGGCAGGACGTCCGAGCAGTGGCTGGCGGCGCGGCCCAGCGCCGTCATCGGGACGCCGGATACCGTCATCAGCCGCATGCGCGCGTACGAGCAGGCCGGAGTCCGTTACTGGGCGATGGTGTTCCCGTACCGGTACGAGCGGGAGATGCTCTCCGTCTTCGCCGAGCACGTCATGCCCGCCCTCGCCTGAACGCCGTATACCCCGTGAACGCCGTATACCCCGAGATGTCGGCGATCACGAGCGGGCCTTCGCGCGTGGCCACGCGGGAATTATCCGCCGGCGCGCTCCTCGACCGCGGCCTCCTCCTTGGTCGGAGCGAGCCACTGGCGGAACGCGTCGAAGTCGTACGGGCGGCCGAGGAAATCGCGCACCAGCTCCGCCGCGGGCTTGGTCCCTCCGCGTGCCAGTACCAGGTCGCGATAGCGGCGCGCCTGCGCGGCGTCCTGCAGTCCGTTGGTGAAGGCCCTGTACAGGTCCTTGGCGATCACGAGCGACCACATGTACGTGTAGTAGAGCGCCGTGTAGCCCTCGAGATGGCCGAAGCTCGCCTCGAACGCCGTATCCGGTGGCGGCTCCGCCGGCAGGTACTCGCGCGCGAGCTCGTAGGCGAGCCTCGTCGAGTCGATATCGCGCGGGTCGCGGTCGTGCAGCTGGAGCGCCATCGCCGAGAGCCAGAGCTGGCGTTGCACGAAGATCGCGCGGCCGAAGTCCCGCGCCGCGCGCAGACGCGCGACGAGGGCCTCCGGGATGACCTCGCCCGTTTCGACGTGGCGCGCGAACCGGCGCAGCACGACGAAGTCCGAGACCCACTCCTCGAGGAACTGCGACGGAGCCTCGATGAAGTCCCACTCGTTGGGGCGGACGACGCGCAGCCACGGGATGGCGCCGGCCACGACGCCGTGCACGAGGTGGCCGAACTCGTGGAAGAACGTTTCGACCTCCGAGTGCTGCATGAGCGCCGGGCCGCCCTGCGACTTCGGGTCAGGGAAGTTGCAGACGAGGACGATGTGCGAACTCTGCCGCCCGCCGACTCCGTACCGCAGGGTGAAGCACGCCGCGTGCTTGAACTTGCCCTCGCGGGGATGCATGTCGAGGGATATGAGACCCATGGGCCGGCCGTCGACCGCGACCTCGAACGTCTCGACCGAGTGATGCCATAACTCCAGCCCGACGGGTGTGAAACGGAGGCCGAAGAGCTCGCTGAAGAGCTCGAGCACGGCCTGCCGCACGGCGGCGTACTCGAAGTAAGGACGCAGCTCGCGGCTGTCGAAGCGATAGCGCTCGTTCTTCACGCGCTCGGTGTAGTAGCCGAGGTCCCAGAGCCCGAGGGCCGGGCCGGCATCCGGCTCGTCGGCGCGCCTGGCCGAGAGCAGGTCACCCAGCTCGGTGGCCGCGCTCTGGAGCGTCGCTCCACGCGCCTGCTCGATGAACCGGCGGACCTCGCCCGCGGACCCGGTCATCTTGTCCTCGGATACGTAGTCCGCCCACGTCGGGTAGCCGAGCAGCGCGGCGAGCTCGTGCCGCTTGGCGAGCATCTGCTTCAGCACCTCGAGATTGCGTGGTACCGCGCGCCTGTAGTTCACGCTCATCAGCGCCTTACGTGCTTCGCTGTCTTTGGCATAGGTCATGAACGGGATGTAGTCGGGGTAGTTCGTGGTGATGCGTACCTTCCCGTCAGGGCCGGGTGGGTGCGCGGCGACGTAGTCCTCGGGAAGTCCGGCGAGCGTCTGGGGGGGCAGAGCCACCTCGCGCACGTCGTCGCGGATGTTGCGCGCGAACTCCTGTTCGATGACGACGAGCTCGTCGCGCAGCCGTCGCACCCTCTCGCGGTCGGCGTCCGCGATCTCCACGCCAGCGCGTCTCATGTCGCGCCGCTCGAGCTCGACGACGCGGCGGGCCACGGGGTCGAGCGTCGTGTCATCGATCCCGCCCAGCGCGTCGTACAGCCCGCGGTCCTGGTCGAACGTCGTGCGGAGCTGCGCGATGTCGCGCACGACCCCCTCGGCCGATCCGCGCACCGCGGCATCGGGGTGCACCTCGACCAGGAGGCTCGATTCGCTGGCCGCATTCGCCAGCTCGATCGAGAGCTCGTTCAGCGGGTCGAGGACGCCCTGCCGCGTGGGGCGATCCGCCGCGCCATGGATGCGCTCGAGATGCCCTTTCGCGGCGGCGATCGCATCGCCGCCGCGCTGCGTCAAGCGCTCAGCTTCGGGCTGCCGGCTCGTGATCGTCATCTCGTGTCATCCCCCCGCGCCAGCTGTGGCGCGACCGAGGATACGTCTCCGGCGGTCCCGCTCGGGTCGCATAGGCGGCCGCGTGGGGGGACCGGTCTGACGAGTCGTCATGCCACCGGGCGTCGCCGCGCTTTGACGGCCGCAAGGGCGCGCCGTATCCCCTTGCGTCATGCATCGGACTGTTCCGGCGCGCAGAGTAGTGACCTCCATGAATGCCTTCCGCCCATTCGCCGTGCTCGCCCTCGTCGTGGCCGTTCTCTCGGCCGGCGCGCCGCCCGCGCTCGCCGACGACGCCAAACCTCCGATCCCCCCGAACGCCGACCAGAAGAGGGCCGCGGACATCGAGGCGGCGGCCGCCGCCGCGCGTCAGGCCGCGATCCAGTACGACGCGGCCATCGCCATGGCCGACGCGAAGCTTGCTCTGCTGGAGCTCGAGCGCGCCGGAGCACGATCCCAGGTCGACGCGCTCGCGGCCGAGATCGCCAAGACCGACGCCTCCCTCGTGGAGGTGGGCGTCCGGCTCGCGGATACGCGCGCCACATTGGCGCAGCTCCGCGCGGACATCGTCCGGCAGACCAACCAGCTGGCGGCCCGCCAGGCCCTCTACGCGATCCATCTCCGCACCACGTACCGCGATACCCACGCCAGCATCCTGGAGCTGCTTCTGTCTGCCTCTTCGATGACCGACTTCGCCAACCTGGTGGGAACGAGGCTCGCGCTCGATCGTCAGGATGTGGTGCTCGCGAATGAGATCCGGATCCTGCGCGCCGACACCGAGGTCAAGCGCGCCGCGGCCGTCGTCGCCGAGCACGAGATCGTGACGCTCCAGGCGCAGCTGACGGAGCAGCGCGAGCGCGTGGCCGCGCAACGGGTCGCCTTCGAGCTGGTTGTGAAGCAGGCGGGCGTCGCGGTGGATGCGCAGTCGGCGGCGCGGGGCGACGCGGTCGCGGGGAGGGCTCGCGCCGCGCAGTCGGCGCAGTGGGCCGAAGAGCAGGCGCTCGAGCTGGCGCGCCAGATCCTCCGTGCCGAGGACGCCTACCCGGAGCTCGCCGCGAAGCTCGCCAGCGCTTCCGGTCTCGGCGCCTTCAGCGGCACGAAGTTCCCGGTACGCCCCCTCGACGGCATCATCAGCTCACCCTTTGGACCCAGGTTGGGCGGCTTCCACAATGGCATGGACATCGCCGCGCCCATGTATTCGCCGATCGTCGCGGCGGCGGCGGGTATCGTCGTCACCGTCGGACATCCCTATCTCGCCTCCGGCGACGCGGCGGAGGTCGTCATCATCGCGCACGGCAACGACCTCTCGACCCTCTACGGTCACCTCGACGACGTGGTGAAGCTGCCGCCGGTGAAGCTCGGCCAGAAGGTGGAGGCGGGAGACGTGATCGGCTACGTCGGCATGAGTGGACACACCACCGGACCGCACCTGCACTTCATGACGATCTTCAACGGCAAGCCGATCGATCCCGCGTCGTTCATCCCTCCGGTGACTGCGATCCGCTAGCCGCGGTACCCTCGCGTTTCACCTCGCGCTCCTGGACCTCGCCCGCCTTTCGGGACCACGGTTTGTCGCTTTCCGCTTCCGCTTTGCTGCTCTGGCCGCAGAACTCCGTCTTGACATCCGGGGCTTTGTTCTGCTGCGGTCCCGTTTCCCTGCGGCGCTCGATCTCGTCCGAGACCGACCTCGTGGGATCCGGCTGTGACGCTCCCTTGTCGGCGTCTGGCATGTCGACTCCTTTCGTTCCGCGATCGTTCGGCGCTCGCGACTGCCCGAGGGGCTGCCAGCGCCGTGGCGTCCAGCGCCGGTCACTGCGCCAATTCAACGATGCGCGCGCGCACGCGTCCGTTGAGCACATCGAGCACTCCGTAGGTCGGCACCGTCTGCCGCCGCTTCCACGTCGGGCTGCCCGGATTGAAATAACGGACGCCACCGGCCTCCGTGTTCCAGGGGATGTGCGAGTGCCCAAAGAGGATCACTCGCGCGTCGGGGAATCGCCGGCGCAGCCTGCGCTCGCGGCCTTCCCGCGGTCCGCCGATGTGCACCATCGCGATCGCGATACCGCTCAGCTCGAGCCGCACCTCCTCCGTTGCGCCCCAGGCCGCGACGTCGGCACGGTCGTTGTTCCCCATCGCGGCGCGCACCGGCGCGTACGCCCTCAGCTCCTCGAGCACGTCAGCCGCGGTGACGTCGCCGGCGTGGAGGATGAGATCCGTGCCGCGCAGGGCAGGCACGATGGACGCCGGCAGGGCCCTCGCGAAGTCGGGGATGTGCGTGTCCGCCAGCACGACGATGCGCACCGCCCCACAGTAGTGGCGTGCGATCTGGCGGGGGGCCACGGCGGCACCTTCCGGGCGGTCCTGGCCGCGTTCCTTCGCAATCTGGCGATCGCGAGCCTTCCTGGAGGTCAACCCGACCAAGAGCGCATCACGGCCGGTCCGTGGCATCGCGGCTGCAGCCGAACCGCGGTAGTAAGGAGGCAACACCATGAACGATCTCGCATTGCTGGTCCTGCGGCTGGTGACAGGTGGACTGCTGGCCGGCCACGGCGCTCAGAAGCTGTTCGGGTGGTTCGGAGGCCACGGGATCGAGGGGACCGGCGGCTGGCTCGAATCCGTCGGGCTGCATCCCGGGAAGCACTGGGCGGGCGCGGGAGGAGGCGCCGAGTTAGCGGGCGGCGCGCTCACGGCCCTCGGGCTGATGAACCCCATCGGGCCGATCGTGATGCTCGCGCCGATGGGCGTCGCGATCCGGAAGGTCCACTGGGGCAAGCCGGTGTGGGCCACCGAGGGCGGCGCCGAGCTGCCGCTCACCAATGTGGCCGTCGGCACGGCACTGTTGCTGACCGGGCCCGGCGCGATCTCGCTCGACCGGCTCTTCGGGGTGCGCGTTCCCTGGTGGGTGAGCGGGCTCGCGCTGCTCGCCACGGCGGCCGGCGTCCGCGCCGTGCTCGACGAGGAATTCCGAGCGCGGCTCGAGCGGATGCCGTCCGATGCGCGGGAAGCCCTGGGGCAGGCACCGGGGAGCGAGGCGCAGGTCACCACGTAGTCCGGGGGCTCCGCCCCCCCGCGGATCCTCCCGCGCGATGTTCATGCGCCGTCCGTCGTGCAACTTGCTCGCCCGCTCGCCGGAGCTCGGAGAAGAGCGTCGTCAGGGCGTCGAGCTGGTAGTGGGCGTTCAGCCCGCTCGGGTTGGGGAGCACCCACAACCGCGTCGAGCCGAGCGCCTCCGGCTGCCGGCCGACCGCCGCCTTAGGGCGGTCGAACGCCACGCGATACGCCGCCACCCCGAGGACGGCGACGATGCCCGGTGTGTAGCGGCGCACGGCGCGGAGGAGCCTCTTGGCACCGGCGCGCAGCTCGTCGTCGCGCAGCTCCTCCGCGGTCGCGGTCGCCCGATTTACAAGGTTCGTGACGCCGAGTCGGCTCGTGAGCAGTGTTCGATCGTCGAAGGTCGACACCACATGGGGCGTGAAGCGGGCGGCCTGCAGGACCTTCCAGAAGCGGTTGCCCGGGCGCGCGAAGTGATGACCGACGGCGCCGGAGTACAGGCTCGGGTTGATCCCGCAGAACACCACGCGCAGATCCGCGGCCAGCACATCGGGTATCGCCTTCCCGCGGGCCGCCAGCAGCTGGTCGGGCGTCGGTTTCCACCGAGGCGCCGGCTCCGTCAGCGTCACAGCGGCCTGCGCTCCTCCATCGCGCGGCCCACGGCCGCGACGAACTCGTCCGGCCGCTGCGTTCCTATGAGCACCAGTCGGCCTCCCCGCAGCGCGAACGCGACGCCGCGGTTTCCGCTTACGTTGTAGGTCATGCCGGCGAGCCCGAAGTGCACTCCCCATCCGCCGGAGTCGAGGATGCCGTAGCTGCGGGACTCGTAGCCCTCGATCTCGTCGTAGCGGATCCTGCGCGTCGGCCAGAGCCCGTGGAACGAGACGGTGATGTCGCTCGGGGTGACGGTCGTTTCGAGGTTCACGAACGCGAACAGCATGGCCAGCAGCGCGGCCGTGACGAGCGGAACCGCCACTCCGATGATCGTCGTTTCGCGCGAGGGCGAAACGACCGCGATCACGAACGCCACCAAGACCGGGACGACGATCACGACCCAGAGCCACGACTGGCGAAAGCGCTGCTGCTCGTGGAAGTAGACCGTCCCGTTCATCCTGTCACGTCAATTGTCCGGCCATTACGCTCGACGCTGTCGATGGTGAAGCATGGCGTGCGCGTGCATCACGAGACGCAGGGGCCGGCGCCGAAGTGGTCGCTGCGGGCCTGCGCGCGCTCGGCATCGACCATGGCCGGCCTCAGGTGCCCTCGAGATCCACGCGCGGAGCAGGTGAGCCGGCTATCCCGGCTGCGCGCCGCCGATCACGACATTCCACTTCCGCACGCGCCAGGAGCGGACGAGTCCCTCGAGCACGTAGGGGTCGTGCTCGGCGAAGCGCTCGGGCACGGCGGGGTCATCGGTGGTGAAGACCAGCGCGGCGCCCTCCGGCGGATCACCGAAGGCCCCGGCGACCCACAGCTCGCCGCGCGCCTGGGCCTCCCGCGCGAGCTTCAGGTGCGCCTCACGCAAAGGCGTCCGGCGCTCGATGTAGTTCTCCACCAGGTCGTAGAGCAGCAGGTGATACATCTCGCTCCTTTCAGCTGCGGGCCGCGATCTTCTTTCGCTGGCCCTGCACGCGGTCCCGATCCTGTTTCGCGAGGATCCGCTTGCGCAGCCGGAACGACTTCGGCGTGACCTCGAGCAGCTCGTCCTCCGCCAGGAACTCGATCGCGTCGTCGAGCGAGAGCGATCGCAGCCCGTCCAAGCGCAACGCTTCGTCGGAGTTGCTCGAGCGCATGTTCGTCAGGTGCTTCCTCCGGCACACGTTGACCTCGAGGTCCTTCTCGCGGATGTGCTGCCCGACGATCATGCCTTCGTACGTGTCCACCCCCGGTCCGACGAACAGCGTGCCGCGCTCCTGGGCCTGGAACAGCCCGAACGTCGTGCTCACGCCGTCCTCGAACGCGATCAGCGAGCCGCGGTCCCGACCGGCGATCGGCCCCGCGAGCGGCCCGTAGCCGGCGAAGATCGTGTTCATCACGCCGCGGCCGCGCGTGTTCGTGAGCAGGAGCTGGCGAAAGCCGAGCAACCCGCGGGTCGGGATGCGTGCCACGACGCGCACGGTCCCGTCGTCCCGGTGCCTCATGTCGTGGAGCGCTCCGCGCCTCATGCCGAGCAGCTCGATCACGATGCCGACGGCGTCCTCGGGCGTCTCGACCTCGAGCTGCTCGTACGGCTCCTGGATCTCGCCGTCGATCTCTTTCGCGATGACCTCCGGACGCGAGACCTGGAACTCATAGCCCTCGCGGCGCAGCGTCTCGACGAGGATCGCCAGATGGAGCTCGCCCCGCCCGCTCACGAGGAGCGTGTCGGGGCTGTCGGTATCGGTGACGCGAAGCGCGACGTCGCGCTCCAGCTCGCCGTACAGGCGCTCGCGGAGCTTGCGCGAGGTCACGTGCGTGCCCTCGCGACCCGCGAAGGGACTCGTGTTCACGGCGAAGGTCATGCGAAGCGTCGGCTCCTCCACGCGGATCGGAGGCAGCGGTCGCGGGTCCGCCGCGTCGGCGATCGTGTCGCCGATGGCGATGTCAGGGATACCGGCCACGGCGATGAGATCGCCCGCCCGCGCGCCCGGGATCTCCTCGCGCGCGAGGCCCTGGAACGTGTACAGCTGTGTCACCTTCCCGGCGGACAGGCCGCCGTGGTGATCGATGCGGGCGACGCTCTGACCGCGTCGCAACGATCCGCTCTGCAGCCGGCCGATCGCGATCCTGCCGAGGTAGTCGTCGTACGTGGTCGTCGTGACCAGGAGCTGCGCCGGCGCGTCGGCGTCGACGTCGGGAGCCGGGAGCCGCTCGATGATCGCCTCGAAGAGGGGGATCAGGTCCGGACCCACGTGCAGGTGGTCCGCGCCCGCCCGTCCTGCCAGCGCGTTCGTGTAGATCGTCGGGAATTCGGCCTGCTCCTCGCTGGCGCCGAGCTCGAGGAAGAGGTCGAAGGTCTCGTTCAAGACGTGGTTCGGGCGGGCGTTCGGACGGTCGACCTTGTTCACGACGAGGATCGCGCGATGTCCCCGTTGAAGAGCCTGGCGCAGCACGAATGTCGTCTGAGGCATCGGACCGTCCACGGCGTCCACCAGCAGCAGCACGCCGTCGACCATGTTCATCACGCGCTCGACCTCGCCGCCGAAGTCGACGTGGCCCGGCGTGTCCACGATGTTGATCTTCGTGCCGCGGTACATGACCGCGGTGTTCTTCGCGAGGATGGTGATGCCCCGCTCGCGCTCGAGGTCGTTCGAATCCAACACACGCTCGGCGACCCGCTGGTTGTCACGGAAGATGCGGCTCTGCCGCAGCATCGCGTCCACCAGGGTCGTCTTGCCGTGGTCAACGTGGGCGATGATCGCCACGTTGCGGATGTCGGACCGGAGCGTCAGGGTGGGGGCGGGCCCGGGTTCAGCGTGCGATCAGCGTTTGGCGGCGCGCCTCTCGGCCGACTCGCGCTGGAAGGGCGCGCGAGGCTTCGTCTCCGTCACCAGTGAGACATGCCGGTAGTCGTGCGCGGAGATCTCGTGCGCGGTCCGGAGCCCGCTCGCCTCGAGGAGAGCGGGGAGGGAGTTGCTTTCGGAGACGGGGAAACGGACCACGCAGTCCGTGAAGCGGCAGGGGAATCCGCCGGAGCGCAACCCTCAGGACCCGCGGTGCGCGGGCCGCGTGTGGGCGGGAACGACATGGAGGAAGTTCATCAGGACCGAGTCTACACGCAATACGCTCTCGCCGCGGGCCTCGGTGCGATGTTGTCGCACCGCGTCGGCCTACCATCCGGCATGTCGATGCGCAGTTTGGCGTGTTCAGAGATCGGCGATAGCCGGCATCGCCGCGATGTGCCGAGGCATGTTCGGACCCTCCGACGGACATACGCCGGATCCCGACGGGCGGTGACCAACGCGCGTCGCCGCGACGTCGGGTTCGCATAGGGGGCCTCCACGACCACGCGGATCCCCAGGTTCGGCCGGGACCTCTGGCGCAGCGCCCAAAGGCCCGCCGTCGCGCGGCGGTGCGCGACGATCGCGCTCGTCGTCGGGACGGTCCTTTCGCTGGTGAACCAAGGGGACGCGCTCATCGCCGGACGCCTCGACGCGCTGATGCTCGCGCGCATCGGAGCCAACTACCTCATCCCGTTCGTGGTGAGCAACCTGGGCGCGATGGCGTCGCTGGCCGTGGAAGGAGATCGCTAGCCGGCAGGTCGTGAAGACGAGCGCTCATACGGCTAGGAGGTGAGCGCGCGGCAAAGCATCACGTGCCATGGCCGCTCCGGGCCGCGTGGCGCGACCCGTGCGCAGCAGCCGAACCGAGGAGCGTATGTTGGACGGCGCGCGGGCGGACGCCGGCGACATCAAGGAGGTGCCTGAAGTGGCGGAGACCTGGAGCATGAGCGGCGAGTACCTCGCGAACTGCAACTGCAGGGTGAGTCCGTGTCCCTGCACCACGGCGGGCGGAGATCCCACCGAAGGGACCTGCAACGGGCTCACCGTGTTCCAGGTCACGCAGGGGACGTACGGGAACGTGGACCTCTCCGGGCTGCATTTCGGCCTGCTGACCCGCTGGACCGGGAACGTCCTCAAGGGGAACTGGGACGTGGCGATCCTCATCGACGACAAGGCGAAGGATCCCCAGGCGGAGGCGATCGAGACGATGCTCTCCGGCAAGGCCGGAGGGACCTTCGCCGACCTCGGTCCGCTGATCGGCAAGGTCCTCGGCGTGGAGCGCGTCGCGATGACCTTCGAGACGAAGGACCACGGTGAGAGCGGACGGGCCACCGCGGGGGGTTGCATCGTCACGTACAAGCCGCTGATGGGCGCGCATGGGCACCGCACGGAACTGCATCACGGAGCCCTGGCCTTCCGCGAGAAGATCTATCCGGGCAAGGCCGAGGGCGGGCGCATCAACCAGTTCGGCATCCAGGGTGAGATGAACTACGGCGAGTGGTCCGACTTCGAGTTCCAGGGGCCGTAGCTTCGTGGAGGCGCGATACGGCCGCCTGGCGCTGAGCAGCGCCAGCGGATTCATCCTGCTGGCGCTGCTCGGGCTCGCCGCGACGGCGTGGACCTACCTCGGCGCTCAGCCGATGGCGATGATGGCTTCGAGCTCGGGTCTCGACGCCACTGACCTCGTGCTCTTCACGGCGACGTGGACGGTGATGATGGCCGCGATGATGTTCCCGTCCGTCGCGCCGGTCGTGCTCGTGTACTCGAATCACGCCCGGCGGCAGTCGACCGCCTGGATCGTCCGCACCGCGCTGTTCGTCGGCGGTTATCTCGTGACCTGGGCGGGCTTCGGAGTCGTCGCGTTCTTCCTCGCGTCGGTGCTGAGCCCGGTGCTCGGGAGCCTGCCATGGGCGATGGATCATCCGGAGCTTCTGGTCGGCCCCGCGATCCTCCTGGCCGCGATCTATCAGCTCACCCCGCTGAAGGACCGCTGCCTGTCCCACTGCCGCTCGCCGATCCACTGGGTGCTCCATGGCTTCCGCCCCGGTGCCTCCGGGGCGCTCGCCATGGGCGTGACGGAGGGCGTGTTCTGCGTCGGCTGCTGCGTCGGACTCATGGTCGTGCTGTTCGCCGTCGGTCTAGCCAGCCTGGCGTGGATGGCCCTCGTCGCGGCGGTGATCTTCGTCGAGAAGGTGCTCGCGCCCACGCGGCGGGTGTCCCGAGTCGTCTCGGCGGGACTGGCGGTGCTCGGCCTGTTCATCGCTGTGACAGGCTCGATGCCTTAGCTCGAGCCCGCTCTTGACCATCGCGCGGCCCGCGCATATCTTCCTTCGCAATCGATTTCGCACGCGCCCCGCGATGGAAGCGACGGTGGGAGAAGCGAGGGCTCGCAGGACGATCACGGACGTGGCGGCGGCCGCGCGCGTGCATCCTTCGACCGTGTCGCGCGTGCTCAACGGCCGCGGCGCGACGGCCATGCGACCGGAGACCCGACGCCGGGTCGTGGTAGCCGCTCGCCGGCTCGGCTACCGTCCTTCAACAGTCGCTCGTGGTCTGCGCCTGCAGCGGACCATGACGCTCGGGATGCTCGTGCCCGACATCACCAACCCCTTCTTTTCCTCGATCATCAAGGGGGCCGAAGAGGCGGCACGCGACCGCGGCTACGACCTGATCCTGTGCAACTCCGAGGACATGCCGGAGCGGGAAGCGACGTATCTCGGTGTGTTGCGTGCTCGTCAGGTCGACGGCCTGCTCATCGCGTCATCGCGCATGGCCGACGCGACCATTGCGGAGCTGCGTCGGGAAGGCTTCCCGTTCGTACTCCTTAACCGGAGCTCGGGAGTGGAGGACCTCGCGGTCGTCGTCGACAACCGCGCCGCGGCCGAAGCGGTCGTCGCGCATCTCGCCCGGCTCGGCCATCGTCGCGTCGCGCACATCGCCGGACCTCGCACGACGACCACGGGAGCGGAAAGATCGGCGGGATTCCTCGCGGGGATCCGGCGCCACGACCTGGCGCAGGATGAGGAGCTGCTCGTCGAGGCCGACGCCTTCTCCGAGGATGCCGGGTACCGGGCGGCCGGCGCGCTCCTGCGCGCGCGCGAGCGGCCGACCGCGATCTTCGGGGCGAACGACCTCATCGCGATCGGAGCCCTCCGCGCGGCGCGCGACGCGGAGCTGCGAGTCCCCGCCGACCTGTCCATCGTGGGATTCAATGACATCCCGCTCGCGAACCTGCTCGAGCCGGCGCTCACCACGGTCCATGTGCCCCAGCTGGAGATGGGCGTGCAGGGCGCGCGCCTCCTGATCGACAGGCTCGAGGGTGCACCCGGTGGCCGAACGCGCGTCGTCCTTCCCACGGCGCTTGTCATTCGCGCGTCGTCCACGGCGGCTGGCGACCCGGTGACGCGCACGCCATGATGACCCGCATCGTCGTCGAGCGCGCCACGAAGCGCTATGCCGGCGGCGAGGTCACGGTGTTCGACGGGCTCGACCTGGCGGTCCGCGACGGCGAAACGCTCTGCGTGCTCGGCCCTTCGGGGTGCGGCAAGACGACGCTCCTGCGCACGATGCAGGGCCTCATCGCCCTCGACGCCGGCAGGATCCTCATCGACGGGATCGAGCTGCGCAAGCCGCGGCGGAACGTCGCCATGGTGTTCCAGCACTTCGGGCTGATGCCGTGGAAGCGCGTTCGCCAGAACGTCGCCTACGGGCTCGAGCTCGCCGGCATCGATCGCGCGACGATCGATGCCCGCGTTCGCCGATACATCGCCATGGTCGGACTCTCCGGCTCGGAGCGGTCCTACCCGCATCAGCTCTCGGGCGGAATGCAGCAGCGCGTGGGCCTCGCACGCGCGCTGGCGATGGAGCCGGACGTGCTTCTCATGGACGAACCCTTCGGCTCGCTCGACGCGCAGACGCGCGAGGTCATGCAGGACGAGCTACTCCGCATCTACCAGCAGCTGCCGCGGACGATGGTCTTCATCACGCACTCGATCGAGGAGGCGATCGCGCTCGGCGACCGCGTCGTGGTCCTCTCGCGTCGCCCGGCCACCGTGCGCGAGATCATCGATGTCGATATCGCGCGGCCTCGCACCGTCGCCGGGGTCGTCGCCCATCCTCGCTTCGTGTTGTTGCGCGACCGCTGCTGGCGGCTACTGCGCGAGCAGGTGGCGGCCTGATGGCGGGCCTCATCACCCCGCATGAGGGGGCCGTCAGCGTCGCGGGAGCACATCCTCGCCGCAGGCGTCCGCGGACGAACGACATCCTGATCCGCCTCGCCTCCGTGGTCGGCGTCCTCGCGGTGTGGGAGCTCTTTGGACCGGCGCTGAACCCGATCCTGCTGCGGCCGCCGTCGGCGATCGCGCGAGCGTTCGGCGAGCTGCTCGGGACGGGCGAGCTGCAGACAGCCATGTTCGAGAGCCTTCGGGTGTTCTTCATCGGCCTGCTCATCGCGCTCGCGCTCGGGACCGTGCTGGGTGTTCTCACCGGGCGCTCGCGCCTGGCCTTCGATCTCCTCGACCCGTGGGTCAGCGCACTCTATTCCGTGCCGTCGGTCGCGCTCGTGCCACTCATCGCGGTCGCATTCCGGTACCAGGGCGAGGCGCCACGCATCGCCACCGTCGCGCTGTTCGCGGTCTTCCCGATCCTCATAAACACGCAGCAGGGTGTGCGAAACGTCGACGCCGGGCTGCTCGAGGTGGCGCGCGCTTTCTCGAGCAGCGAGCGCCGGCTTTGGCGCGATGTCGTCCTACCCTCGGCCCTGCCATTCATCCTCGCGGGAGTCCGGCTCGCGATCGGACGAGCGCTGATCGGCATGATCGTCTCCGAATTCCTTGTGGGTCTTCGGGGCCTCGGATACCTCATCATCCAGTACCAGAACGTGTTCCGGATCGACCGGATGTTCGTGCCGGTCATCGTCGTCGCCGCGCTCGGCATCGCGCTCATGGGATCCGTACAGCTCATCGAGGGACGCCTCGCGCCGTGGACGCGGCGCGAGGCGTAGCGAACAGAGAAGGAGATGCACATGCGATCGTTCCGGTCACTCGGCTCCGCGGTCATCCTCGCCATCGTCGCGGGCGCCTGCGGCGGCGGCGCCGGCCAGCCGGCGGCGACGGCATCTGGAGCCGCGGCGGGCAGCGCGACCATCGCGCCGAAGGCGTCGTGCCAGGCGACCTCGGTGAAGATCGCGGTACCGGTCACTCCTCCCAACGTCGTGCACCTCCCGCCGTATGTGGCCCAGGAGCTCGGCTACTTCAAGGAGGAGAACCTGACGGTGGAGCTCGTGCGCTTCGAGGGCGGTGTCGGCGCGCTTCGCGCGATGGTCGCCGGCGGCGTCGACCTCGCCGGCACGTCCACGGAGCCGGTGATCACGGCGATCGCACAGGGTGTCGACGTGAAGGTGGTGGAGACGTACTCGCCCTCGATCAGCCAGGTCTTCGCGGTCCGCGACGTGATCAAGAGCCCCGCCGACCTGAAGGGCAAGAACATCGGTATCCAGGAGCCGGGCGGGTTTGCCGACGCGCTCTCGCGGGCCTTCCTCAAGAAGAACAACATCGACCCCAAGGACGTGAACTTCGTCACCACCACGACCGCCGCGCGGGTGCAGCAGATGGCCGCCGGGGCCGTCGATACCGGCATCCTCCATGTCGACCAGGTCCTGAGCGTCCAGAAGACGACGCCCAGCATCAAGGTCCTCGCGAACATGTGGGAAGTGCTGCCTGACTACCAGTACGCGGTCTACGCGGCGCCGGCGGCCAAGGCGAAGAGCGAAACGATGGAGTGCATGCTCCGCGCGATCATGCGGGCGAACCGCGCGATGTATGACACCTCGCTTCGCTCGCGGATCCTCGACATGGCGGTGCGCGAGACCAAGGCCGACCGCGCGGTCGTCGAGCAGGCCTACGCGACGCTCGAGAAGGCGAAGGCGTGGCCCCAGAACGAGGGTGTGCCGCAGAAGAACATCGACGGGACGGTCCAGACGCTCGTCGAGAACAAGCAGATCGACAAGGCGGTCTCGTTCGAGCAGGTCGTCGACCTGACCTTGGCGAAGAAGATCACCGAGCAGCTCGGCCGCAAGGACTTCCCTTACTAATGGCACGTCGCTAGGTGACCCGCCTCGTGGACCTGACCCAGCCGTGGGGCGATCGGATGCCGACGTGGCCGCAGTTCGCCTCGATCGAGGTGACGGACATCACCACGCACCAGCGAGACCGTAAGAGCACGATGCTCGTGAAGACCAACATGCACACCGGTACCCATATCGACGCGCCGAGCCATTACTGCGAGACCGGTAGGGACCTCGGCCGCATCGCGCTCGAGGATCTCTACGGCACGGGACTGGTCATCGACCTCCGGCCGATCACGCACGCCTGGAGCTTCTACAGCCTGGCCGAGGTCGAGGCCTGCGTCCCGGCGGGCGAGGAGATCCGCGACCGCGACATCGTCGTGCTGTACACGGGGTGGGACCGTTACAACTGGACCAATCCGGCGCGCGACGACGTCAGCTATTTCGACAGGCATCCGGGACCCAGGCCGGAGGTCATCGACCACCTCATCGCGAAGCGCATCAAGTGGATCGGGGCCGATCTCGCTTCGATCGACCACTCGCTGTACACGCGTGTCCGGTGGATGCGACCCGACCTCGTAAGGGAGTACGAGGCGATGACCGGCGCCCCCATCGAGGAGACGCTGCCGGAGAAGGACTTCGAGTACATCCATTACGCCACCGCGCGCAACGACGTATCGATGCTCGAGAACCTGGGCGGCGACCTCGCGGAGGTCGCCGGCAGGCGCGTGCCGATCGGCGCCTTCCCATGGCGCTGGCAGGGGGGCGAGGGCTGCATCTGCCGCGTCGCCGCCTTCCTCGACGACTAGGTCGGACTAGGTGGAAGCGCTCGTGCTCACGGCGCCACGTCTCTTCGAGGTGCGGGACGTACCGCGGCCCGAGCCCGGGCAGAATGAGGTCCTGTGCCGGGTCCGCGCGATCGCGATCTGCGGTACCGACGCCGAGATCGTGGAGGGCGGCTTTGCCGGTCGCTGGCCGCGCAGCTACCCGTTCATCCCCGGGCACGAGTGGTCAGGAGAGGTCGTGGCAGCGGGATCGGTGGCCGCTCAGAACGGCTTCATCCCCGGCACGCGCGTCGCGGGCACCTCGCATTCCGGCTGCGGCCATTGCCGGATGTGCCGTATCGGCCGCTACAACCTTTGCTTCAACTACGGTCGCGAGGATCTGGGCCATCGCCAGTACGGCCACTACACGCAGGGGGCGTACGCCGAATATGTCGTCCACACGATCAAGAGCGTCTTCAAGATCCCCGACGACATGCCGTTCGACACCGCGGCGCTGTGCGACACCGCCTCCATCGCCCTCCATTCGGTGAAGCGCCCAGGGATCGAACCCGGTGACCTCGTCGCGAGCGTCGGCTCGGGCGGCATGGGGCTCCTGGTCGCGATGTGCGCGAAGGCGCTCGGGGCGGCCCGCGTGATGGTCGTCGGCGGCGGCAAGCGGCTCGAGCGGGCACGCGGGCTGGGCTTCGAGACGGCGGACTACCGGGACGGCGACCCGGTCGCGCGTGTCCGGCAGTGGAGCGGCGGCCTAGGCGCCGACGTCGCCGTCGATTCGGCGGGGACCCGCGACTCGGTGGCGCAGGCCATCGGCATGGTGCGAAAGGGCGGCCGGGTCGCGTTCACCGGGATCCCGAAGGAGCCGACGCAGGTGAACTTCCAAAAGATCGTGCTTGAGGAGATCGACCTGTACGGCGTGCGCGCGAACCGCAACACGATGGAAGAGGTCATCCCGCTCATGGCGGACGGCCGGATCCCTGCGGCGAAGCTCATCACCCACCACTTCCCGCTGCGCGACTTCGGCGAGGCGCTGCGCACGTTCAACGAGCGCATCGACGGTGCGATGAAGGTCATCGTCGAGCCGTGAGCGCCACGCTCGAGCGCCCGCTGGCGGAGCTCGTTCGCACCCGCCGGGCGATCCGGCGCTTCGAAGAGCGCCCCGTGCCGGACGAGCAGGTGCGAGAGATCCTCGAGGCCGGACGGTGGGCGCCCTCGCCGGCGAATCTCCAGCCCGCCCGGTTCGTGTGGGTGCGCGATGCCGCCACCAAGCAGCAGCTGCAGCTCCTCGCGCGCGAGTCCAAGGAGCTGTCGGGATACTGGGACCCGGTCTTCCGGCCCGGCGGCGCGTCGGCGCTCGTCAACGACCTCGTCCGGCCGACGGTGATCGCCGTGTGCGCCGATCCCGCCAAGAGCCTCACCAACGTGCATGCGGACAACGGGTTCGAATGGGCCGCGGCGATGTCCGTCTACGCGATGTGGCTGCGCGCGCATTCGCTCGGCCTGGGAGCGGTCTTCGTGCAGCACTGGATCACGGAGAAGGCGAAGCAGATCCTCAACATCCCGCTCGGCTGGACGTTCCTCGGCACGTTGACGGTCGGCCATCCCGCGGAGGCCAAGGAGGGGGAGCGCCTGCCGTTCGACGAGGTGGTCTTCGTCGACCGCTTCCCTGGCGAGCCTCACCCGTGAGCCTGCCGCTGCGGATGCGCGCGGTCGTCTTCGAGGCGCCAGAGCGCTTCGCGGTGTGTGACGTGCCCACCCCGCGGCCCGAGCCGGGTCATGCGCTGGTGCGCGTGCGCGCGTCGATGGTGTGCGCCACGGACCGGAAGATCCTCTCGGGCGCTTTCGCAGGCACCCGTTTCCCTCACGTGCCGGGACATGAGTTCGCCGGCGAGGTCGCGGCCCTCGGGCCGCGTACGCAAGGCCCCGTGCCGGGGACGCGGGTCGGCATCGAGGTGCACGTCGGCTGCGGCAGCTGCGACCGCTGCCGCGAGGGCCTCTACAACCTGTGCCGGCACTACGGTGATCCCGAGATGGGGCACGCGCACATCGGGTTCACGACCGCAGGAGGGCTCGCGGAGTTCGCGAGCGTACCCGTGGCGGCGCTGCATCCGCTGCCCGCGGCGGTGAGCGTCGAGCAGGGAGCGTGGACCGACAACCTCGGCGTCGCGCTCTGGGCGCTCGAGCGGGGACGATTGGCCGCGGGCGAGTCCGTGGTGGTGATCGGACCAGGGGCGATCGGCCTCTGCTGCGCTCAGCTCGCGCGCGCCTGTGGCGCCGGCAAGGTGACGCTGGTCGGGCGGGGAGCGCGCCTCGCCCGCGCAGCCCGCTTCGCGGACGAGACCGTCGAGGAGAGGGATGCCGGACGCCTTGCCTCGAGCGCCGACGTCGTCGTCGAGTTCGCGGGCACGGCCGACGCGGCGCGTCTGGCGATCGCGACAGCGCGGCGCGGAGGCCGCGTCGTCCTGGGCGGAGCGACGGGTCAGGGCGTCATGCTGTCGGGGGTAGACCTCTCGACGATCGTGCGGGGCCACCTCGATGTGCTCGGGTCGGTCGCGAACCCGAGGGGCGTCTCCGGCCGCGCGCTCGCGATGCTCGCCCGCGGCGCGATCGACGTGGACGCGCTGACGACGCACCGCTTCACGCTCGATCGCTTCGATGAGGCCTGGGCGACCTTCGTCCAACGACGCGACGGCGCGATCCGCGTGATGCTGACCCCATGAAGGAGGCGTGATGGCGATCGAAAAGAGCCTCGCTCTCGAGCTGTACCGCGTGATGCGCACGATCCGCCGCTTCGAGGTCCGGGCCGTCGCGCTGTTCGGCGAGAACAAGATCTGGGGCACGATCCACAGCTACGCCGGCCAGGAGGCCGTGGCCGCGGGCTGCGCAGCGCACCTGCGCGACGACGACTGGATCACCTCGACGCATCGCGGACACGGCCACTGCATCGCGAAGGGCGCTGACCTGGGGAAGATGTTCGCGGAGCTCCTTGGCCGCGAGACGGGCTACTGCCGGGGACGCGGCGGCTCGATGCACATCGCGGACACCTCGAAGGGCAACCTCGGCGCGAACGGCATCGTCGGCGGGGGTATCCCGATCGCGACCGGCGCCGCTCTTTCCGCCAAGCAGCTGGGCACGGACCGCGTCGCGGTCTCCTTCTTCGGCGACGGCGGCGCGAACCAGGGGACGTTCCACGAGTCGCTCAACCTCGCCGCGATCTGGAAACTTCCCGTCATCTACGTCTGCGAGAACAACCAGTACGCCGAGACGAACCCCGTGAGCAACGCCTTCGCGGTGGAGGACATCTCGACCCGTGCCGCGGGATACGGGATGCCCGGGGTGCGCGTGAACGGGCAGGACGTCCGGGAGACGTACCGCGTCTTCGAGGAAGCAGTCGCGCGCGGCAGGCGCGGTGAGGGTCCGACCCTTGTCGTGGCCGAGACCTACCGGTACGAGGGCCACTACTACGGCGATCCACAGGTCTATCGGACGAAGGACGAGATCGACGAGTGGAGATCGCGTCGAGATCCGCTGGTGATCGCGCGGCAATGGCTCACCGCGGGGAAGCTCGCCTCCGAGGCGGAGCTCGACGCGGTCGACCGGGACGTCGATGCCGGCATCGAGGCCGCCGTCGTCTGGGCGGAGCAGGGGCCGCTCGCGTCGGCGATCACCCCGGAGGAGATCTATGCCGGCTGACTCCGACACGAGGGCCGCACTGCGCGACGACGCAGGCTCGACCATGGTGGCGCCGGCGCCCGAGCCGGTGGAGCGCGGATCGAAGGAGATGTTCTACGCGGAAGCGTTGAACGACGCGCTCCGCCTCGAGATGGAACGCGACCCGCGCGTGATCGTGCTCGGCGAGGACATCGCCGAGCACGGGGGCGCCTTCCAGGTGACGCGCGGGCTCCTCGCCGAGTTCGGCAGAGAACGCGTGCGCAACACGCCGATCAGCGAGATCGGGATCGTCGGGACCGCCGTCGGTGCCGCGCTCACGGGACTCCGCCCGATCGTCGAGGTCATGTACATCGACTTCGCGGGGCTCGCCATGGACCAGCTCGTGAACCAGGCCGCGCAGAACCGCTTCATGTTCGGCGGGCAGGCGCGCGTGCCGATGGTGTTCCGGACACAGGGCGGCTCGGGGCGCGGGAACGCGGCGCAGCATTCGAAGTCGCTCGAGGCCTGGTTCGCGCACGTGGCGGGGCTCAAGGTGGTCATGCCGTCGACGCCCGCGGACGCCAAGGGCCTTCTGACAGCCGCGATCCGCGACGACAACCCGGTGATCTTCATCGAGCACAAGCTGCTCTATCGCACCAAAGGCGACGTGCCCGTCGGAGATCACATCGTCCCTCTCGGCGTCGCGCGCATCGCGCGCGAGGGGAGCGATCTGACCATCGTGACCTGGTCGCGGGAAGCGGTGTTCTCGCTCGAGGCAGCCGAGGTGCTGGCCTCGGAAGGCGTCGACGCGGAGGTCATCGACATCCGCTCCCTCGTGCCGCTCGACAAGGGAGCCATCCTCTCGTCGGTGCGGAAGACGCACCGGCTCCTGGTCGTGCACGAGGCGATCAAGCGGGGCGGGTACGGCGGCGAGATCGCGGCGCTGGCGGCGGAGGAGGCCTTCGACGACCTCGACGCGCCGCCGCGCCGGCTCGCGGGGAGCGAGACACCCATCCCGTACGCGGCCCACCTCGAGAAGGGCGTCGTGCCGCAGGTCGAGGACATCGTGCGCGCCGCGAAGGAGCTCGTCGGTTGAGCGCGACGCCGGTCATCCTCCCGAAGCTCGGGCTGACGATGGAGGAAGGCCGCGTCGTGTCGTGGCTGAAGAAGGAGGGCGACCGCGTCGAGAGCGGCGAGATCCTGTTCGAGGTCGAGACCGACAAGGCCACGATGGAGGTGGAGGCGCCGGCCGCGGGCTACGTGCGACGCCTGCTGGTCGCGCCCGGCGAGACCGTGCCGGTCACCCATGTCATCGCCGTCATCACGACGTCCGCCGACGAGCCGCTCGCGGAACCGGCGGCCGCGGCGGCGGTGCCTCCGGCGGAGCGGGCGGTCGCGAGCCCCGCGGCGGCCGTGCCTCCAGGAGAGCCTGTGGTCGCGAGCCCCGGGGCGGCCGTGCCTCCAGGAGAGCCTGTGGTCGCGAGCCCAGGGGCGCCTCTGCCTCCGGGAGAGCGCGTGGTCGCGAGCCCGGCGGCGCGAAAGCGCGCGGACGAGCTTGGCGTGGACCTCTCGCGCGTCACGCCGGCGAAGGGTGGACGCATCTCGATCGATGACGTCGAGGCGGCCGCGGCGACCTCCGGCGGGCCGGCGCGCGAGCCCCTCTCGCGGATGCGCAGGGCCATCGCCGAGAGCATGACGCGCTCGTTCCGCGACGTGCCGCAGTACTCGCTGTCGCGCGACGCGGACATGACCGCGGCGGGCGAGCTGCGCACGAGGGAAGCCGTGTCGTACACCGACGTCCTCGTCGCCACGGCGGCCCGCGCGCTGCGAGATCACCCGCGGCTGGCGATGCGCTACGAGCCCGACGGCCTCGTACCGGCGGACGGCATGCACATCGGTGTCGCTGTCGCGCTGGAGGACGGTCTGCTGGTGCCCGTCATCAGGGACGCGGACACGAAGGGGCTCGCCGCGATCGCGAGGGAACGCGCGGCGCTCCAGGAGGGCGCCAGGGCCGGGAGGCTGCCGGCGAACGCGCAGGGCGGCGCCGTGTTCTCGATCTCGAACCTGGGGCAGCACGGCGTAGACCGGTTCACCGCGCTCGTGAACCCGCCGGAAGCCGCGATTCTCGCCGTCGGCCGCGTCCGCGACCAGGTCGTCGCGCGCGCCGGTGCGGCCGCCGTGCGCCCCGTCGTGATTCTGACCCTGTCGGTCGACCATCGCGTCGCTGACGGCGCGCAGGCGGCGGAATTCCTCGCCGATCTCGCCGAGCGGCTCGAGGGGGGCGCGCTGTGATCGGTCCGCGCGCGGCAGCGTGCAGCCACCGTCGCACGACCGGGCGCCCCGAGCTGTACCCCGAGCTCGTTGCAGGGCAGCCGGACGCGTTCGAGTACCACCGCGAGCGCCGCGGGCTCGATAGGTGGCGCGAGGAGTCGTGAGAAGATCCGAGCGAGGGCGTCGACGGATGGCCGCTGACGCAGCCGATCGTGTCCAGATCGCCGCCGCTCACTGGAAGCCTCGCTTCGTGGCGAACGGCATCGACGTGAACGACTTCGAGCGCGTGCTCGCGGAAACGATCGCGTGGCGCGACTGGGCGCCGAGCTGGCGTCGCGTGGGCGATGTGCACCGCGCGCTCGCCGAGGATGCTGCGCGGCTTGGTCGGATGGTCACCGCGACGGACGCGTTCCAGCGGGCCGCTTGGTGCTACCACCTCGGGAAGTTCCTGTGGTTCGAGGATCCCGCGCTGCACCGGCGCCTCAGCGAGCTGACCGTGGAGACCTACACCCGGGCGCTGCCCGGGCTGGACCCACCGGGGAGGCGCATCGAGATCCCCTTCGAGGACGGGGTGATCCCGGGGGTCCTGCGGCAGCCTCGGGCGATCGCGCGGCCGCCGGTGGTGCTCCTGGTCCCCGGTCTCGACTCGGTGAAGGAGGAGCTCTACGCCATCGAGCAGGCGTTCCTGCGGCGGGGTATGGCGACGCTGGCGGTCGACGGGCCCGGGCAGGGCGAGAACGCACCGCGGTTCCCCATCCGCGCCGACTGGTCGACCGTCGTGTCGCGCGTCATCGACGCGCTGGGAGCAGGCGCGGAACTCGATCTCGACCTGCGAAGGGTCGGCCTCATGGGCATCAGCATGGGCGGGATCTACGGTCCCTTCGCCGCGGCCAAAGAGAAACGTTTACGGGCGGTCATCGCCCTCGCCGGCCCCTACGACCTGTCCGAATGCTGGCCTGCGCTCAATCCGCTCACGAAAGGGGGCTACGTCTTCTACACGAAATCGAGGGACGAAGCCGAGGCCTTCGAGCGCTCGAAGAGCCTCACCCTTCGGGGAGTGCTCGAAAAGGTGAGCTGCCCCCTGTTGGTGATCCACGGCGCGAACGACCGGTTGTTCCCGCCCGAACAGGCCGAGCGCATCGCGCGCGAGGCGCCGAACGCCACGCTCCTGATGTACCCCGAAGGCAACCACGTCTGCAACAACATCGCCTACAAGTACCGTCCGGCGATGGCCGACTGGATGGCCGAGCAGCTGCGATGACGCGGATAATCCGCCATACCGACGACGTGCACGAGGTGCGCCGAGGCGACATGATCCGCGTCCCGGCCGGCGAGGTGCACCATTTCCGGAACGACACCGAGGCCGATTTCTCGTTCTTCGAGCTATGGGTGCCAGCGCCGGAAAGGACCGTCTGGGTCGATGCGGACGATATCTGAACGTGGCGCCCGCTCTCCGTGGGAGAGCGCTGAGCGGTCGCCCATACGATCACGGTGGTGGTGCCTGGCGCGCCGGGATTGTCGCGGCGATGTGCACGGTGGCACGGGCGGTCAGGCCCGCTTCACCTCCGCCACGAGGCGCGCGGTCACCTCTTTCGCGTCGCCGAAGAGCATCGCGCACTTCGGGTCGAGGTAGAGGTCGTTGTCGATGCCGGCGAATCCCGGCTTCATGCTCCGCTTGATCACGAGGATGTTCTGTGCCTTGTCGACGTCGAGGATCGGCATCCCGTAGATCGGGCTGCCCGGCGTGCTGCGCGCGGCGGGGTTCGTCACGTCGTTCGCGCCGATGACGAGCGCCGCGTCGGCGCGCGGGAACTCGGGGTTGGCGCTGTCCATGTCGAAGAGCTGCTCGTAGGGCACGTTCGCCTCCGCGAGGAGCACGTTCATGTGCCCGGGCATCCGCCCGGCGACCGGATGGATCGCGTAGAGGACCTCGACGCCGCGGGCCTTCAGAGCGTCGGCGAGCTCGCGCACGTTGTGCTGTGCCTGCGCGACGGCGAGCCCATATCCCGGCACGATGATGACCCGGCGCGCGTACGCGAGCAGCACCGCGGCGTCCTCGGCGGTCGTCTCGCGCACCGCCCGGCCGTCGGCTCCCGCGCCGGCCGCCGCGGGTCCGGTGGTCGTCGCCGCGCCGAATGCGCCGAAGAGCACGTTGCGCAGCGAGCGGTTCATCGCCTTGCCCATCAGGCGCGTGAGGATCGTCCCGGACGCGCCCACGAGGGTCCCGCTCACGATGAGCAGCTGGTTGCCGAGCGCGAAGCCCGCGAACGCGACGGCCAGCCCGGTGTATGCGTTCAGTAGCGAGATCACCACCGGCATGTCCGCGCCGCCGATGGGCATGACGAGCACGACGCCGAAGGCCAGCGCGACGATCGCGATGAGGAAGAGCAGGACGCCCGCCGACGCGACCGTCGCACCTGTCGCGGACGTGTACACGAGGAGCAGGCTGAGGATGACCATCGCCCCGAACACGGCGGCGGTGACCGGTTGCTGCGCCGGGTAGTGGAATGCCTTCGGGGTCACGAAGCCCTGCAGCTTCCCGAACGCGATGGCGCTGCCCGAGAACGAGACCGCGCCGATCATCAGTCCCAGGACGACGCTCACGGCTGCTCCCGGCTCCAGACCGCCGGCCGCGGCGGCGCGTCCGGCCTCGAGCGTCGAAACGAGCGCCGCGGCACCGCCGCCCGCGCCGTTGAACAGCGCGACCATCTGCGGCATCGCCGTCATCTTCACCGCGCGCGCGCCGAACAGGCCGCCCGCTGCGCCCGCCGCCATCCCGACCAGGACGAGCGGCAGCCCGAGCGTGCCGCGCCCGAGGAGCGTCGCGGCGACCGCGAGCAGCATCCCGGCCGCCGCGATCCGGTTGCCGGCAACGGCCGTCGAGGGGGACGAGAGCCCCTTGAGTCCGAGGA
>JALYKU010000062.1 GCA_030774595.1 Chloroflexota bacterium
CTTCAGGAGCACCCGATGCATCACGCTTTCACCACCACTTCCATCGCACTGGATGGCTATCGCGTGACGCGATCGCTCGGCGTCGTGCGCGGAATCATCGTTCGGTCGAGATCCGTGTTCGGCCAGATCGGCGCTGCGCTTCAGACGATGGCCGGTGGAAACATCACCATCCTCACCAACCTGTGCGAGCGAACGCGAAACGACGCCTTCGACCTCATGTTGGCGCAGGCCGAGGCGCTCGGCGCGAATGCGGTGATTGCCATCCAGTACGACGCGACCGAGGTAATGCAGGGAGTCACCGAGGTGCTGTGCTACGGCACGGCGGTAGTCGTGGAGCAGCTGCCGGTTTGATGGCACGACGCCCGTCGCGAACATCGGCGACGGGTCAGCGGACTGTCAGCGCGGTCACGAACGGCCGGCGCGCGTCAGCGCTCGAAGCGGTACCCTGTTTTGCGCACGGTGAGAAAATGGCGCGGCGAGGAAGGGTCGTCCTCGAGCTTGCGTCGCAACTCGACGATGTGCGTATCGATCGTGCGGCTCACCATCGCCGGCTTGTAGCCCCACACCTCGCGCAGGAGCTCGGCGCGCTGGGCTACCGATCCATCTCGCCGCACGAGCGCCATCAGCAGATCGAACTCCTTTGGCCGGAGTGCCACCGGCGCACCCTTGCGCATGACGAGCCGCTTCGCGGGATGCACCTCGATCGCGCCGAATCGCACCGCGCTGTCACCCGCCTCGGCGGCAGTCGCCACCTGACGCGAGCGACGCAACAGCGCCTCGATGCGCGCCAGGAGCTCGATGAGGCTGAACGGCTTCGTAACGTAGTCATCGGCGCCCCAGCGAAAGCCGCGCACCTTCTCCGCCTCATCCGAACGCGCGGTGAGGATCAGCACCGGCATCTGCAGCCCTTCGCCGCGCACGGCGCGTAGCAGGAGGTAGCCGTCCACCTTCGGCAGCATCAGGTCGAGCACGATCAAATCCGGACGCGACGAACGCGCGAGCGAGAGTCCGCGCTCGCCATCGAGCGCCACCTCCACCGTATGACCCTCGAGCTCGAGGTTGGTGCGCAGTGCTCGCGCCAGATCGACACTGTCTTCGACAATCAGAATGCGCGCCATGGAATGGTCCCTCTTCTCAGAGTGCGGCCGAAATGGTACTCGCGTCGCTCGCGCCATTCTTCGTGGCTGCGCCCGAAAGGCGAAGCCCAGACACCTCGATCACGAAACGAGCGCCTCCGTGCGGTGCGCCCTCTACCCACGCGCGGCCGCCGTAGCGCTCCAGCAGTTGGCGCACCACCGAGAGTCCGATGCCACCGCCGGTGGCCGACGTGCCGACGTCGCGCGAGAGGCGCACATACGGCTGCCAGATTCGTTCGCGCTCCGCCGCGGGCACACCGGTACCCTGGTCGTCCACCCAGATGCGAACCGAGTCGCCGTGCCGCACCGAGCCGACGGTGATCACCGATCCGGACGGCGAGTACTTCGCCGCGTTGTCGAGAAGGTTGAGCAGCGCGTGCCGGAGTGCCGTCTCGCTCACGGACACCGCCAGATCATTGTCGAGATCGTGCGCGATGGAGATTCCGCGCTGGCGGGCGAGCGGAGCAAAGCCGCGTACGATTTCGAGCACGAGAGGCGTCAGCGGAATGGGCGGCCCAACCGACGCAGCCGGGTGCTCGCGACCCGCGCGCGAAAAGAACAGCATGTTGTCGATCAGGTGCGTGAGATGCCGCGCTTCGCGCACGATGACCGCCAGCGCGTGCGAGCGCTCCGAAGGCGCCCCGGCTCTCCCCAACTGGAGCATCTCGGCGTATACCATGATCTCCGCCAGCGGCGTTCTCAGCTCGTGCGAGATGCTCGAGGTGAAATCCTCCCTGATCTCCGCCAGTTCCTGCTCGCGACGCGCGAGAAAGAACGCGCTGAGTAGAAGCGTACACGTGAGCGCGAACAGCACGATCAGCAACGGCAGTCGGGGCGTGGCCATGCCGCCGATCAGCAGCCGCTGCGCGACGCCCGGAATGATCGCCACCTGAATGCGAGAGGCGGAGCCCTGCTCCACCACCCAGAGCGGCACCGACGCCGCATACACGGTGTCAGACTCCGGGCGAGATTCATAGATGAGCTGATCGCCATCCCACACTTTCACCGAGAGCAAGCTGTCATTCGGCATTCCGTGCGTGATCGATGGCGGGAGCATCGCCATCCTCGAGATCGCGCGGAAAGTGCCCGGCGCAAAGGTGGAGAGCCTGGTCACGAAGCCGTATACCGCGTCCGGCGCGCCGTTGATGCCGTGCAGCGCCGTGAGAACACCCATCGTCTCGCCCACGGAGTCGCGCAGCGTCGTAAGAAAAAACGCCCCGCGCAGCAGGTGGTGCCGGTCGAAGAGTACCGAATCCGGATTCGCTCGGAGCGAGTCCTGAAGTCGCGAGAGCTCCCACGCTGGAGGCGGTGTACCGACGATGCGCAGCGAGTCGGTTGCCGGCAGGTACCGAAAGAAGTACCTGGGCTTCGGATTCCACATGCACTCGCAGCGCTCGACGTCGGCAGCGGCGTCCTTGAGCACCGTTGGGTCGTAGACTTTGTCCGCTTCCAGCCTGCCGCTCGTCGCACCGAGCCAGGAGAAGATCGCGAGCGCACTTTGGCGGAACGCGCGCTGCGTATCCATTGCGTAGTTGCTCGCCGCGAACCGCGCGTAGTCACGAAGCGCGTTTTCGGCCGCCCGTCGCTGGTCGCGCGACGCCCGGATTCCCTGCGCCGCAAGCGCGATGGTCGCGAGCAGCGCAAGGACGAGCAGCGCGAGCAGGCGCGCGCTGCGCGCATCGCGCGGGCGGACTGCCAATCGCGAGGATTGGCGGGTCGAAAGAAACCGGCGAGGTGACTTCACCCGCATTGATTAATATCCGCGCGCCGTAGTGGGCAATAGCCCCGCTGTGCGACAGCGCGCACAATGTCAGAAGGCCGTCAAATCGAGGGAAGACACCCCCGGTCAGCGTGCGCCGCTGCCTCGATCCGGGTGGAAGCGCGATCCCGAGGACGCCATCTGCTTGAGCAGTGGCGCCGGCCGGAAGCGCGGCGAGAATCGTCCATCGAGCACCTCGAGCGCCCGAACCACGGTGGCGATGCCGAGCGTATCGAGATATCGGAACGGTCCACCGCGGAACGGCGGAAATCCGATTCCGAACACGGCGCCGACATCACCATCGCGTGGTCCGCTAACGATCCCCTCGTCCAGACATCGTGCGGCTTCGTTGAGCATGGCGAATACACAGCGCTCGACGACCTCTCTCGAGCCGAGACCGAGTCGCTGTCCGCTGCTCGAAAAGAGCGGATATACGCTGGGGTCCACCCCCTTCTTTTTCCCCTGCTCGTAGCGATAGAAGCCGCTTCCACCCTTTCGTCCCGTTCGACCGGATTCCACCACGCGTGTGATCGAGTTGGCCGGAGCCATCCGCTGCCCATACGCCTCGTGCATCACTGCGCCCGACTTCCCCGCGATGTCGAGCCCTACCTCATCGATGAGCGTGAGCGGCCCCACCGGAAAGCCGAACTCCACCAGCGCGCCATCGATGGCGTCCACGGCAACTCCCTCATCGAGCAGCAGCCCCGCCTCATTGACGTACGGCGCCAGGATCCGGTTTGCGTAGAAGCCAGGCGCGTCGCGGACGACGATCACGGTTTTGCCGAGTCGCTTTCCGTAGGCGACCACGGTGGCGACCGATTCATCGTTCGTGGCCGGAGCGCGGATCACCTCGAGCAGCGGCATCTTCTGCACCGGTGAGAAGAAGTGCATGCCGAGCACGCGCTCCGGATGCACCGTTCCCTCCGCGATGCGCGCGATGGGGATCGTGCTCGTATTCGAGGCGATGATCGCGCGCGGCGCAGCGGCTTCCGCTTCCGCAAGCACTTGCCGTTTCACCGCGAGATCCTCGAATACCGCTTCGATCACGATGCCCGCGTTCGCGAATCCCGAGTACTCGATGGTGCCACCCACGAGCATCAGCTGGTCATCGAGCTGCCGTCTGGTGATGCGCCTCCGCTTCAGCTGGTCGCGGAGAATGGCGCTCACCTCCCGCAGCCCTTTCCCGACGCGATCGTGCTGCGCGTCCCTGAGCCTCACCACGGTTCCCTGCATGGCCGCAATCGCCGCGATCCCCGCACCCATGAAACCGGCGCCGATGACGCCGATCTTCTCTATCGGCGCGGGCACGACGTCGGCCGAGCTCACCCCCGGATCCTTTTTGAGCGCGGCGTTCGCGAAGAAGAGGGAGATGAGCTGGCGGCTCACATCGGTCACCGCCATCTCGCCGAAGAGTCGCGCCTCGATGCCGAAGCCGCGCGCGTGGTCGCCGGCGTATCCCGCCTCGATGGCGTCGATCGCGGCCAGCGGCGCGGGGTAGTTTCCCTTGGTCGCCTCCCGAGTCTTCTCGCGCGCCTTGCGGAAGATCAGCGATCGGCCGAGGACGTTGTCCTCGAGCACCAGATCGGAAAAGCCGTGCACCGTGCGCCCGCGACTGCGCGCGATGGCTCCCACCGCGAGCTTCGCCGCCCGATCGAGTGCGACGTCGAGGAGAATCGACGGGTGCACGAGCTCATCGATGAGGCCGATCTGCAGCGCTTTTTTCGCGCGTACGTTGCGCCCCTGAAGAATCATCTCGAGCGCCTGCCGAAGGCCCACCGTCCGGGGCAGCCGCTGTGTTCCGCCCGCGCCCGGAATGAGCCCGAGCTGCACTTCCGGAAGCGCGAGCACGGTCTTCGGGTGGTCGGTGGCAACGCGATAGGCCGCGGCGAGGGCGACCTCCAGCCCACCCCCCAGACACGCGCCGTGAATCGCGCAAATGACCGGTGCGCGAAGGTTCTCCAGGCGGCTCATCAGCTCCTGCCCTTCGCGGCTCATCGC
>JALYKU010000063.1 GCA_030774595.1 Chloroflexota bacterium
CGGATACGAGTTTGGCAACTCGCTTCCCACCGACACGAATGCGGCGGCAGAGCGGTGGGCGCGCGTGGACGCGGTGATGCGTCCGCGTGCAATAACCGGATTCGCGCTGCTTCTCAATGGCGCGGACCACCACGCGCGACAACTCGACCAACGAGAAGCTGTCTCCGCCCTTGCCGACGCGGCACGGCCGAACGTTGTGCGCGCAGCGACGCTGCGCAATGCGGCGGCTGCGATCGTTCGTGAAGCGCGCAGCATGGAATTACCGGTCATCGAAGGTGAACTGCGGGACTCGTACGGCTACACGTGGACGCTGCAGGGGACGCTCGGTACGCGCGCCGCGCAGAAGCGGCGCAACGCGATCGCCGAGCGACTGCTCGTCTGTGACGTTGAGCCGTGGATCGCGTCGATGCACGACGGCGGGAGTGCTGCGGCACGGGCACTGCTGGCCGCGGCATGGCGAACTCTCCTGCGCGGACATCCGCACGACACGATCTGCGGGACGGCGATCGACGGCGTCGCGACGGCGCTGGATGAGCGGCTGTCGTCCACGATCATTCAGGGCGAGGGACTGCGCGACGACACGCTCCTCGCACTCACAGGCCACGATACTGCCCGGGCGCGCGCAGAGGCGGACCGGTGGCGTCCTGTTGTAGTGTTACGCAATCCCGCGGCGCGCGCGCGAGAAGGCGTCGCGGAGCTGCAGCTCTCCGCCACAGTGGCCAATGTCGCCGTCGGACCCGGATCGGCGGAGCGGCAGGGTTTGCCGCAACGGATTCCGTCATGGGCCGTTGATGGCGTACCGCTCCAGATTCTCAGTCGCGGCGAGCGCGTCGCGCTCACCGAGGATCCGCGCGCGTACCCTCGCGCCGACCGCACCGCCACGATTCACGCGCTCGGCTGGGTGGAGCGCATCGGAGGGTACTCGGTAGTCACGCGCGCGCAACGCCGCGGCGGGCGGGTGGATGTTCCCAACCCCGTGCATGCACGCGAGCGGGAACTGAGCAACGGCATAGTACGCGTGATAGTGAATGATGCGGGCGAGGTGCGGCTCGAGTATCTGACCACAGGACACGTGATCGGCAACCTGCTCGCGCTCGAGGACCGGCGCGATGTGGGAGATCTCTACACACCGGCGCTGCGTGAAACGCTTCCATCGTGGAAGCTGCGGCGCGTGCGGCGCGTGCGCCGTGGGCCGCTGCGCGGCGAGCTGGCGCTGGACTGTGTAGGAGCGAGTGGACGCTGCACGCTGCGCCTTCAACTCGACGCCAACCTGCCGGCGCTGCGCATTCGAGTGGAAGGAGAGAACCGCGGGAGGGATCACCGGCTGCGACTGCGGTTCATGACGGAGCTTGCCGGGGCGGCGACTATCGCCGACGCAGCCTTTCATCCCGTGTCGCGCGAGCCGTTGAAATTGTCCGCGGATGAGCAGCGGATGGAGCACGTCATTGCGTCGGCGCCGCTGCACCGTTGGGTCGCGCGCTTCTCCGCGAATGCTGGCGCGACGATCTTTGCCGACGGACTCGCCGAATACGAGAGTCACGACGACGGGAGCATCGCCGTCACACTGGTTCGCGCGGTCGGCGCACTATCACGTCCAGATCTGCCGGAGCGGCCGGGGAACGCCGGCTGGCCCGCGGACACACCGGCTGCACAATCGCTCGGCCGCTTCGCGGCGGCGTTCGCCGTCGCGCTGCACGGCCCAGACTCGCTCGACGTGCGCGACTCGATCGAGCAGCTTGCTGACGACGTACTACTTCCGATCATGGGCGAGACGCTGCGCTCCAATATGCTCGAGCCGCGCGAAGTGGGCGGCATCGAGTTGTCGGGTCACGGACTCGTCTTCAGCTCCGCAAAGCCTGCACAACGAGCGGGCTGGATCGTGCTTCGCTGCGTGAACCGGCGCGACGTCGCGGTGCATGGAACGTGGCGCTGGGGCTACACGATCGCTGAAGCCGTCCGCGCGCGGCTGGACGAGACACCGGAAGAATCGCTTGAAGCTGACGGAGATTCGCTCAGCTTCGAGGCTGCTTCAAAGGAGATAGTAACCGTGCTCGTGCGCCCGGCAGGATAACGAGCCGCCGGTCCCGCCACGCGTCGCCAATTACGCTGGTCGCGAGCACCGTCGCGACCAACGCGATCCCCGGCGCCAGCGCAACCCACGGCGCCGTGACGAGCAGGTCGCGACCGCCCGCGATCATGTTC
>JALYKU010000064.1 GCA_030774595.1 Chloroflexota bacterium
CGGCCTCGCGCTGCTCGCGCTGGCCCTGCGTCCCGCGTCGCGTCGCGCGGGCGCGGCCGGCAGCCTGGTCGCGCTCGCGATCGGCGGAGCCTGGTTCGCTCGCGATCTCGGCCTCGGCGCGGACGACCTCCTCGCGCGCTCGGTGCTGCTCGTCCCCTACGAGGACTTCTTCCGCATCGCGCCGCCCAGGCTCTCCGAGTTCGTCGGGGCGCTTCCGGATGTCCTCGCGGCGAAGGCCGGTGCGGTCGCGACTAACGCGATCACAGCACTTTTCGCGTTCGTCGTTCTGCTGGGCCCGGTGGCGGCGGTGGGAGCGTGGCGCCTGCGCGCGCGCGCCGACGTGCGCGCGTGGTCGTTGCTGCTCATCCTCGTCTTCCTCGCGCAGTCACTGCTGTGGACGCTCCATTCGACGCGGGGCTCGTACTTGCATTCGCTCGCGGCGTTCTTCCCATTCGGGATGGCGCTCGCGGGCGCGGGGGCCGAGCGCGCGCTCGCGGGACGCGACGCGACGAGCGCGCGCATCTGGGTGACCGGCGTCCTCGTGCTGGCCGTCGTGCTATCAGGCGACGCTCTGGTGCAATGGGACGCCGCGTTCAACACGCTCGCACGCACGCGCGCCGCGGCACTCGATGCGATCCCACCGGGTCCGTTCATGGCGATCGATGCGGCGGCGTGGCGCTCGCTCAGTGGACGCTCCGTGATCGTCACGCCGGCGGAATTCGATCTGGGCGTGTGCCTGGCGATGCGGTATGGCGCGCGCTCGATCGTCCTCGAAGCCGCGCACTTCCGCGAATGGGACGCGCTCTATGTCGGGAGTAAGAGCACGCCGTTCCTCGGACAGCCTGTGGTGCGTGACACGATCAAGATCTATCCGATCGTGAACAACGCGGGCTGCTCGATCGGCATTCGCCCGTGACGCGCGTCACGTTCAACGGTCGCAGCCTCGCTCCGCTCTACGTCGCGCTCGCCGCGTTCGCGCTCGCGGTCGCGACGCCGCCGGGCGATCCCGATACGTACTGGCATCTCGCGTCGGGTAAGTGGATGCTCGACCACGGCGCGCTGCTACGCGCTGATGTCTTCTCGAGCACGGTGAACGGTCAGCCGTACAGCGTCGGCGAATGGCTCGGCCAGATCGTCCTGTATCTCTCGTACCTCGCGGGCGGCTGGACGGGCCTCGTCGTCCTGCGCGGTCTCCTCGTCGGCGTGTCCGCGTACTTCCTCACGCGCGTCGCGCTGCGCGGAGGCGCGCCGGTGATCGTCGCGGTCCCCGTCGCCTGCGCGGCACTGCTGTTGTCGGAGATCGTGTGGACCGACCGTCCGCATCTCTTCACGCTCGCGCTCTTCCCGCTCCTACTGGATCTGCTTCTCACTGCGCGAGCCGGTCGCGTCGGCGTGCTGCTCGGCGTGCCGCCGCTCATGCTGCTGTGGACGAACCTCCACGGCGGCTACGCGCTGGGTCTCGTGCTCGTCGGCATCTTCACGCTCGAGGCGCTCCTCACTCGCCGCAACTGGGGGGCGTTCGTGATCACCGCGAGCACCGCGTTCGCCGCGTCGCTCGTCGATCCGGGCTCGCTCGGTCTCGGCGCGGCCGCCGCGCATGCGACCGCTCCGCCCAGGTTCATCGTCGAGGAGTCCCCGCCGGACGTCACTCGCCCCGCGGGATTCGTCTTCGCCGCATTCATCATCGGCACGCTCGCGCTCGCGATGCGCGGCGGGGGCACGCTGCTCGATCTGCTGTTGCTCGCGCCGCTGCTCTGGCTCGGACTTTCGGCGCAGCGGCACATGCCGTACTTCGCGTTCGCGGCGGTGCCTTTCATCTCCGCGGCTCTGCCGCGGGCATGGGCGCCGCTCGAGGCCTGGCTCGCAAGGCGCCGCCCGTACCCGCGCGGAGCCGTCGTGGGTTTCGGCGCCGGCGTCGCGGCGATGGCGATCGCCGGCCTCGCGTTCGTACCGAGCGCGCCGAACGAAAGCGCCTATCCCACGACCGCGCTCGACGCGGTGCGATCGTCGTCGGGCGTCCTCTTGAATGAATACGACTGGGGCGGTTACCTGATCTGGCGCGCGCCCGAGCGTCCGGTGTTCGTCGACGGCCGCCTCTTCCCGTTCCTCCCCGATGTCTTCGCCGACTGGCGCGAGGCGGTGGAGCTGGGCCCGCGGTGGAAGGCGATTCTCGACCGATACAAGGTCGCTCAAGTGCTCCTCCGGCCGGACCGCGCGCTCGTTTCGGCCCTGCGGGAGCAGGGCTGGCGGGTCGTGACTGAGGACGCGCGCGCCGTCTTGCTTGAGCGTCCACGCTGAGACGCGGTAGTCGCCAGTTCGGCCGGTTTGCGTCCATATACTCGGCAAACGACTCCACAGCCGACCCGACTCATCAAGGACGACGACCTTGAAGCGCAATTCGATGCGCTGGTCGACGTTCTTCGGCGCGACGTTCGCCGCACGCGCCAGCAGGTCGAGAAATTCTCGCGTGCCTACCAGCGCACGGCCGAGGCGCAGTCGGGTCGACCCAGCCAGGGCGTCGACCTCGACGAGACCACGCAGCGCGCCTACCGCCGCCTGAAGCAGCTTCAGCTCGTCGTTCAGCACATCGAATCCAGCGTTTCGTACCTGCTCGGCTCCGGCATCGAGCCCGAGCCGCACGGCGGCGAGCAAACGCTCGATGTCGCGCAGCGCGTCCTCGAGAGCCTCGAGGCGGAACGCGAGCGCCTGTACCGCGACGTGCACGACGGCCCAGCTCAGGTGCTCGCCAACGCGATCTTTGAGGTCGACTACCTCGAGCGCATCGCCGAGCGCGCACCCGCTGAGCTGCGGCAGACGCTGCGTAGCGAGCTCGGCACGCTGCGCGGCCAGTTCCGCACGTCGCTCGATTCGGTGCGCGCGATGATCTACGACCTCCGCCCGCCGGAGTTGACCGAGCTCGGGCTCGCCGACGCGATGCGCAACTACGCGAGCGAGTGGGAGACGCGCTGTGGGATCAAGGTCTCGAGCAAGCTCGACACCGAAGACACTGCGATGTCGCCCCAGCAGGAGCTCGCCGTGTACCGCGTTCTGCAGGAAGCGCTTCAGAACGTGCACAAGCACGCGCAAGCCGCCGCGGTCGGCATCGTCTGGCAGCGGTCGGCGGGCAACTGGGTGCTGCATGTCACGGACGACGGCATCGGCTTCGATCTCGTGAAGGCCGCGCGCCGCGCGAAGTCCGTAGGTCTTCTGTCGATGCGCGAGCGTGCCTCGCTCATCGGTGGCAGTCTTCAGATCCAATCGAGCCCCGGGCAGGGGTCCGCCGTTACACTCCAGCTTCCGATCGCGGGCTCAGCTGCCACGACGCATGGTGAAAGAGGAAGGTCCCTTGGCCGACAAGATTGACCGGACGAAGGACGCGGATCGCACGATCCGTGTCATTCTCGCGGACTCCAGCCGGCTCACGACGATGGGGATCAGTCAGGTCCTCCAGAAGGAAGCCGACATCGAGCTCGTCGGCACGGCGGCCGACGGCGAAGAAGCCGCTGCGAAGACGCTCGAGCTGGAGCCCGACGTCCTCGTCATCGAGGCGGATCTTCCCGGGACATCCGGCATCAAGGTCACGCAGCGGGTGCGCCGCGAGCTGCCGCACGTCGGCGTCGTCGTCCTGACCGCAAAGGACGATGAGCAGACCCTCTTCGAAGCGATCCGCGCTGGCGCGGCGGCGTACCTGAACAAGGACTGCGATCCGGCCGAGCTGGTCGACGCGATCCGCAAGGCGCGCGCGGGCCAGTTCATCATCAACGAGAAGGTCTTCAATCGCCCGGCGGTCGCGTCGAAGGTGCTTGCCGAGTTCCGCGAGCTGTCGGTCTACGGACCGGGCTCGTCCCACGTGTTCGCCCCCCTGTCGCCGCGCGAGGTCCAGATCCTCGACAACATCGCCCAGGGGATGACGAACAAGGAAGTCGCGTACGCTCTGGCCATCTCGGAGCAAACGGTGAAGAATCACATGTCGAGCATCCTGCGGAAGCTCTCGGTGAACGACCGCACGCAGGCTGTCGTGTACGCGATACGGCAGGGATGGATCAAAGGACCGGAGATGGGTAGTTGAGCGTGGCAGCCCCCGATCTGGTGAGCGACCTCGTCAGCGAACAGCACAAGATCACCGCGGAGGTCCGCGAGCTCGACCTACTGGTCGAGTCAACGCTCACGGAGATCAGCCGGCTCAAGGCGCGCGAGGATCAGACACAGGCGCGGGTCGAAGGGATCCGCGGCAATCCCGGGAATCACCAGCGCGAGGAGATCTTCGCCGCGACGGACGAGCATTCCACCGCGCTCTCGCGGCGCATGACGATGGAGGCCCAGCTCGCCTCGCTGCAATCGAAGCGCAAGCTCCTCGATCGCACGCGCGCGCTCATCACCGCGGCGCAGACCCACGTCCACAACAGCTCGCAGGCGGCACCGCTACCGGCGGACACCGCCCCGATCATCGATGAGAGTCGCCTCCTGCAGGCGGTCGTCGACACGCAGGAGGAGGAGCGCAAGCGCATCGCGCGCCAGGTCCACGACGGACCCGCACAGGCGATGGCGAACGTGGTCCTCCAGTCGGAGATCAGCGAGCGCCTCTTCGAAGTGGACCCCCAGCGCTCGCGCACCGAGCTCGCCGCGCTCCGGCAGATGGTCAACAAGACCCTGCAGGAGCTGCGCGGATTCATCTTCGAGCTGCGCCCCATGATCCTCGACGACCTCGGTCTCGTGCCGACGATGCGCCGCTATGTTCAGACGCTCATCGACAAGCACGGCATCCGCATCGACTTCTCGAGCACCGGCCGCGACCGGCGCCTTCCGTCCGACGACGAGGTCGCGATCTTCCGGCTCATCCAGGACTCGCTGGTCGAGCGCATCGAGAAGGCGACGGCGAAGGACCTTGTCCTCGGCATGACCTGGAAGGCCGACAAGCTCGAGATCCTCCTTCAGAGCGACGGCAAGGAGCTGCCTCCGGACGGCGAGCTGCAGTCCGGCCTGCGCCGCAGCGAGCGTCTCGATCTGCTGCACGGCGAATCGCAGCACGAGACGCGACCCGACGGCACGGTCGTGCTGAACGTGCACGTCCCGATCCGGAGCGCACCGCAGCTCATCTCCTGAATCGCACCGCCGCCGTCGCGGCGGTCAGCACTATGGTCGCGTTCCTCAGCGTCGCGCCCCGCCTGGCGCTCGCGGCCGGCGTCCTTCCTTCTGCGCTGCAACCCTTCATCGCCGGCGACGTCCTCTACACGTACGACCGCGGCCTGCAGGGCGGTGGCTGGCCTTACGTCGACCTACCGTTCGAATACCCACCGCTGATCGGCTACTTCGCCGGCACGCTGGCGCATCTCGCGCAGGGTCGCACCGAGTACGTGGCGGCGTGGGGCGTGGTCGCGATGGCGGCGGCCGCGGGGGTGGGCGCGCTCGTCGCGCGCGAGCGGCATGCCTGGCGC
>JALYKU010000065.1 GCA_030774595.1 Chloroflexota bacterium
GCCTCAGGGTCCGCGCGCAGGCCGCCGCGGCACGTGGGGCAACGCAGCAGTGGAACAAGCTCCTCGAGGCGCGCCGGCCCCGACCGCGGCCGCCACGCGCGCGCGAGCCACGATGGCCGTGGGACGCGGCGCGGAGACCAGGACCCCAAAGTGAGGTCCGCGTCCTCCGCGGGGAGCTCGAGGTCGGCGAGCAGGCGCACCGCCGCATAGCCGAGGCGCTGCTTGGGCGAGGCGAACGCGCCACCGCGGCAGAGCACGACGAAGCATCCCTGCCCTTTCCACCGGAGGACGCCGGCGAGGAGGGCCGACAGGTGATAGGCACCCGGAAGGTAGTGGATGTACACGACGGCGGTGTCCGGAGGCGTGGCCCGCGCCGCGTGCAGCACGTCGCCGAAGGTCGCGCCCATCTTGAGCTCGTACGTCGCGAAGCCGCGCGCGCGCAGCCTGCGCACGAGGTCCTCACCGAACGCCGGATCGCCGCCGCGCGGCATGAAGACGGCTGCCGTGGGCGCGCGCGCCAGCAGGCGGTCGAGCCCCGCGGATCGACCGAGGTCGAGCTCGCGGCCGTACGTCCGCGCCAAGGGCTGCGCGCGGCGCGTCACTCGCACTCCCAGCGGTGTGGGATGCGGGCGATGCCCATCTCGCGCCGGGAGTCGCCGATCACCCTGAAGTTCAGCCCCTTCTCGTGGTAGTCGTAGTAACGGTCCTCGCGGTCGGTGATGCCGATGTCGACGTCGAAGCCTCCGGGCAACAGGCTCAGGTCCTCGATCGCGAAGCGCACCACGCCCTCGGCCTTCACCGGCACGACGACCCCGTCGCTCATGGTGTTCGTGCAATATGCGCCGACACCGTCGTCGCGGTAAATGCAGACGCCGAACACCGCGTCCTTCACCCCGCCCTCGTTGCGGTAGGCGATCTCGATCGCCGCCGCGCTGCCCGACTCGAGCACCGAGCGCTCGACACCGTCATGGGCCACCAGCCGCGAGTGGGTGATCGCGATCTCCTTGCTGCCCCAACGCGCGCCGATCTCGCCGCGCGCCTCGCGCTCGCGCTGCTCGCGCTCGCCGACCTTGAGGTGATAGGCGTTGATCACGTCGCGCACGTCGCCGCTAGCGGACAGCTGGCCCTGCTCGAGCCAGATCGCTCGGTCGCACAGCCGCGCGACCGAGCCGAGGTCGTGCGAGACGAGCACGATGGTCTTCCGCGCCTTGCGGAATTCGGCGATCTTCGCGAAGCACTTGTGCTGGAAGTACTCGTCGCCCACCGCGAGCACCTCGTCGACCAGGAGGATGTCGGGGTCCATGTGCACGGCCACGGCGAATCCGAGGCGCATGTACATGCCGCTCGAGTACGTCTTCACCGGCGCCCCCCAGAAGCGTCCGAGATCGGCGAAACGCTCGATCGAGGGAAGTGCGGCGTCGACCTCGCGCCGCGAAAGGCCGAGGATCGAGCCGTTCAGGATCGCGTTCTCGCGGCCGCTGAAGTCGGGGTGGAAGCCCGCGCCGATCTCGAGCAGCGCCGAGACGCGGCCGTGGACGTCCAGCGTCCCGGTCGTCGGCTTCGCGGTGCCGGCGACGAGCTTGAGCAGCGTGGACTTGCCGGAGCCGTTCGCGCCGATGACGCCGAACGCCTCGCCCTGCTCGACGGTGAAGCTCACGTCGCGAAGTGCGTCCACCGTGTCGGCCGGGGCGTACTGCCGGAGCGCGACCTCCTTGAGGGTGCGGCGGCGCTCTCGCCGCAGCCGGTAGGACTTGGCCACGTGGTCGGCACGGATGGCCGTCTCGCTCATGGCTTGCGCGCCGTGACCATGTAGAACCAGCCGAGGACGTCGGCGACGGCGGTGCCATCGAGTGCCCGGATGAATCGCGCGTACCTCCAGGTCAGCTCCTCGTGGCCGCGCAGCGTGTACGGCGGATGGACCCCGGCCGAGACGATGCGCACGTCGCGGAGGCCGCTCGCACGCACGAGGTCGCGCCACGCGCGCTTGGGCAGCGCGCTCTCGAAGATGCCCTCCGCCATGTGCTCCTCGCGCGCCATCCGATCGCGCTCGGCCCACCGGTACAGCGAGACCTTGCGCGGGACGATGTCGGCGTACAACAGGCCTCCCGGCCGGAGGATCCGCGCCATCTCGGCGAGGATCGGCGCGGGATCGCGGAAGTGCTCGAGCAGCCCTCCCGACAGCAACACGTCGAACGCGCCGTCCGCGAACGGCAGCGTGCCCGCGTCGCCGAACAGCGCGTGGCCGGTCAGGCCGGCGCGGCGGTAGTTCTCACGGACCGCGCGTATCGCGTACGCCGCGTAATCGAGCGCGTAGAGCGTGAACGGCCGCTCCCGGCCGACGCGGCATAGCAGCCGGCCGGACCCCGCGCCGATCTCCACGACCCTGCCGCCCGCGGGCAGCAGCGGCCGCAGGTGCGCCATCTTGGTCTCGTCCACGAAGTTGGGGACGTCGCGCCGCTCGGGCAGGTAGAGCTCGGTGGCGCGCAGGGGCCGCTCCCACGCGGCCGCGTCGCCCTCCCGGTACGGCGTCTCATGCTCGTGCTCATGCCGGGAGCCGTCGCTCACAGCGCCGATTCGAAGTCGTCCTTTGCACGGCGGAAGTACGCGAACCCGACGGCGAACAGCAGGACCGCGAACACGGCTGAGTACGCGAGCGGGCCCCACTGCGGCGGCAGCCCATCGAGCAACGCCCGCTGATACGCGACGATGATCGACGTCATGGGATTGATGTAGAGGAGGAACAGCTCCCGCGGACGATCGGCCGCGACGGAGACCGGGAACAGCACGGGCGTGAGGAAGTACCACGCCATGAGCAGGATCCCGAGGATGTGCTCGACGTCCCGGAAGAAGACGTTGGCCCCTGCCAGAAGGTAGGCGAAGCCGAGATTCAGCACGAGCTGGATCAGCGCCAGCACGGGCAGGTACAGCAGGCCCTCGGGATGCCGCGGCCCGAAGAGCGCGAGCACCGTGAAGAGGATGAGCAGACTGAGGACGAAGTTGACCAACGCCGAGAGCACGCTCGCCGCGGGCAGCAGCTGCACGGGGAGTCGCACCTTCTTCACGATCGCGCCATTCGCGACGATCGACGACGCACCGGCTTGGAGCGAGGTCGCGAAGAACGTCCACGGAATGAGGCCCACGAACAGGAAGATCGCGTACGGCTGCTCGCCACTCTCGGTGTGCGGCCGCGAGTTGAGCAGTACCGCGAAGAGGATCCAGAACACGACCAGCTGCAGGAGCGGGGTCACGAAGTTCCAGGCGAACCCGAGCGCCGAGCCCTTGTAGCGCGCGCGCAGCTCGCGCCACGCGAAGTCGGCCAGCAGCTCGCGGCGGTCCACGAGCGTGCGCAGGTCGGCGATCACTTGACGGTCGAGTCTAGTGACCTGGCCCCGAGATACCTTGCCATTCAATCGGCGCCGGACCGTCCGCAAGGACTCGCTGTATCCGGCGAGCGGAAACGAAGACTGAGCTCGCGCCGGAGATGGCGGGAACGGCTCGCTGTTTCCTGAACCAGCCACGAAGACTTGCCTCGGGCGGATGTGACGCGCGTCGTGGCGCGTCCGTAGAGTGGCGGGGTGCCCGACGCTCGCTACACCGTCCGCGATGTGGTCGGGCTCGCATGGTGCGAGTGGCCCGGCGGTCCGCCGCCGACGCTCCTCATGCATGGCGTCGGCAACTACGGATGGTATTGGGAGCTCTTGGCCGAAGCCGTGGATGGACAGCTGCGTCTGATCGCGCCGGATGCCCGCGGTCATGGCGACAGCGATAAGCCGCGCCATCCGGAGGCGTACGCGTCGCGGGAGTTCGTCGCGGACGCCCTCGCGATCATGGACGCGGCGGGGGCCGCCAGCGCACTGGTCGTCGGTCACTCCATGGGCGGCGGCCACGCTGCACGGCTCGCCGTGGCTCATCCCGAGCGCGTTCGCGGGCTGGTGCTCGTCGACTGGAGCCCGGCTCCCCTGGCCGAGGGAGCCGAGCGCGCACGGCGGCTATCGCTCGCGCGCCCCGCCGGATTCGCGGACGCGGCCGCCGCGCTCGCGTATCTCCGCGCGACGTCTCCCGGGTACAGCGACGCTGTCTACGCCAACCGGCTCGCGTATGCCTTCGCGCGTGGACCGGCCGGACTGGTGTGGAAGTCCAGCTCCGCGGCGCTCGCGGCCATCCTCGAGGGCGCGCGCGAGACCGAGGAGCACGGGCCGGACCTCGGGCGCATCGCCTGTCCGACGCTGGTCGTCCGCGGCACCCGATCGACGGTCCTCTCCGCGGACGTCGCGCGCGCGGCCGCCCGCACGCTGCGGGACGGGCGGCTCCTCGAGCTGGACGCGGGCCACAATGTCGCGCTCGACCGGCCGCGCGAGCTGGCCGCCGCGATCGTCGCCTTCGGCGCCCGGTCACCCGCGTGAGGACGGCGCCGGCGCGGCGCTCGGAGCGATCCTGCACAGGCGCGGCTCGCGCTAGCCGCCTACGCGATGTAACGGGGCGGCCGCATCAAGGAAGCTCTCTCGCGCCGTCACGCTGGCCCGTTTCTTGACGTTGTTCTCGGTGTGGTACCAGGGACCGCGCGGCAGGACTACGCACGCTGTCGGGCGGAGGTACGGCCGGACGAAAGGAGGTGTGTCGTGATGCTGCCGATCTTCCATGACGACGACGGGCAGGGGCTCGTCGAATATGCACTCATCATCGCCGTCATCGCCATTGCCGTCATAGTCGCCATGGTGTTCTTGCGCGGTCAGCTGCAGAACCTTTTCAGCGACATCGCCAACAACGTGACGTAGGCCCCGAATGAGGGCCTTTCGGCCCCCGAGCGCGGCGAGCCGGATCGCCCGTCCCCCCGCGTTCGCGCTCGCGCCACGAAGGGAACATTCACCGCACGAGAGTTGTCGTGACCAGGGCCCAAGAAGAAATTCGTCACACCGCGAAGCGGAACGGGGGCCACACTCGGCCTCCGTTTTCGTTGTCCCGCCGGCGACCCTACGTTCCGGAGGGGCTCGGGGTGGCGCTGGGCGCGGCCGGTGACGCCGACGGGCTCGGCGCCGGCGACGGGGATGGGGTCGGCGGGGGCGGGCATCCCGCGCTGCCCTTCTTCAGCTCGACCGTGCCGGTGACGCCGCGGGCGGGATACGTGGCGGTGTCATAGCCGTCAGCGCACGCCAGGATCGGCGTGTCGGTGGGCGGATACGGAATGACGGCGATGCTTCCGGTGTCCGTGCCCTTGACGGATTGCGAACCAGGGAACCTCACCTCGGGGCCTTTGATGCCCTGCTTCGTGTCGGCGTCGTTGACCTGCAGCGTCAGCGAGACCGGCTGGAGCCGCAGCTCGGCGTCCTCCGGTCCTGCCGATGACTTTCCATATCCGCTGGTCTGCGCGGACACGCGCGCGCCACGCGGCAGGTTCGTCACGACGTAGTTGCCGGCCTCATCGGCGACCACGATGCGGGAACCGTACGTCACCTGGATGCCGGGGAGCGGCGCGCTGGTCGTACCGTCGATCACGCGGCCTCGCGCATCGATACTGTTGAAGAGCCCGCCCGCCGTCGTGACGAGCGTGAGGATCAGGAACGGGCTCGCGATGGCAAAGCGGTGCTTCGCGTACTGCTGCATCGGTGCGGCAAGGCTAGCCGATACGGGTCCTGGCACTCCGTCGATGTCGGGCTCGACGGCCGGTCCGGCACATTCCACCACGGCACCTCGGGAGAGTCACGGAGTTTCGCATACTGCGCTAGTGCGTATACCGGACTGCTTCGGCAAGGGGCGTCACGTCTTCTCGTTCGAGTTCTTTCCGCCCAAGACGCCGGAGGCCGAGGCGCGGCTGTTCGAGACCGTGTCCGCGCTCGCGCCGCTGGCCCCGACCTTCGTCTCCGTGACGTACGGCGCAGGGGGGAGCACGCGCCGGCTGACCGTCGACTTGGTCGCGCGGATCAAGAACGAGATCGGCATCGAGGCGATGGCCCACCTGACGTGCGTCGGCCACGACGAGGACGAGGCTCGCGGGTGTACTCGATCGGCTCGCGGCCTCCGGCATCGAGAACGTGCTCGCCTTGCGCGGTGACCCACCCCGGCGCCAAGCCGGGTTCGAGGTGACGCCCGGCGGCTTCGCCCATGGATCGGAGCTCGCCGCGTTCATGCGTCACCGCTACGACTTCGCGGTCGGTGGCGCGGGGTACCCAGAAGGCCATCCGGAGAGCCGCGACATCGAGGAGGACCTCCGGCATCTGCGCACGAAGATGGAAGCTGGAGCGCAGTTCATCATCACGCAGCTCTTCTTCGAACCGGAGATGTATTTCACGTTCGTCGAACGGGCGCGCGCGATCGGCGTGAACGTGCCGATCGTCCCCGGGATCATGCCGGTCACCAACGTCGGCCAGATCGAGCGCTTCACGTCGATGTGCGGCGCGAGCATCCCGGCTCGGCTCCGCGAGCGGCTCGAGCGCGTGCGCGACGACGACGAAGCCGTGACCGAAGTGGGGATCGAGTGGGCCGCCGCCCAGTGCCGGGCGCTGCTGCGGGGCGGCGCGCCGGGGATCCACTTCTACACGCTGAACCGCTCGCACTCGGCGCAGCGGATCTTCGCCGAGCTGCGCCGGGAAGGCCTCGCGGAGCCGGTCGCGCGTTAGCCGGACCGCGACGGCTCCGGGTCCCGGCGATGGAGCAGGCGCACGTGGGCGAGGACAAGAAGAAGCCCTCCGCGGATAGCGGAGTGCTATTGTCAGCCGGGTCGACGTGCCTACGGGGCGGAGCCGGTCCAGCTCCCACGGCCGCTGCACAGGTCGAAGCCGGCCAGGCACGGGGCACCGTTGTTCCCTGATGTGATGTCGCGGTAGGTGATGCTGCCGCCATAGACATACGTGGAGTTGACGACCGCGCCGGCGACGGCTGAACGCGCGGCCCACATCGGCGAGCTCGCGCTCGTGCCGCCCACCTTGAACCAGCCCTTCTGGCCCTGATAGCGCGTGCTGTCGTAGACGGAGACGCCCGAGGCGGGATCGGCATCGAGTGAAACGTCGGGCGTCGCGCGCTTGCCGCCGCAGTTCACCTGGGCGAAGCCGGCGAACGCGGATTGCGCCGACGTCGCGGTCTCGTACGCGCTGCAGCCACCGCCGCCTCCGCTCCAGCCGGTCTCCGACGTGAAGGCGCCGCCGGCCCCGAAGTTCAGCGTCGTGCCGCCCACCGAGATGACGTTCGGCGACGACGACGGGTAGTCGGCCGGAAGGCCGCTGTCGCCGGCCGAGACGAAGAAGCTCACGCCGGACTGCGAGAAGTGGCCGTCGTAGCTGGATTCACTTGAGAACTCACTGCCGCCCCAGCTGTTCGACACGTACTGCGCGTGGGTCTTGGCGTAGTCCTCGGCAGCGAGAAGGTTGGTGAAACTGTTGGAATCCGCCTCGACCAGGAGGATCTTCGCGCCGGGCGCGATGGCGTGCGCCCACTGCACGTCGAGCGAGATCTCGAGCGCCCAACCGGTGTTGACCTTCGGGTAGCTCGTGCCGCCGCGCTGGTCCACTTTCGTGAAGCAGCCGTTGGCAGTGGTGCACGCGGACAGGCCGTACTGAGAGCTGAACACGCCGAGGTCGGCCTCGGCCGTGGGGTCCTCGTAGGCATCGACGATGGCGATGGTCTTCCCGGCACCGGCGGTCGCGCTCGTCGAGAAGCCGTACACGCCCTTGATCGTCGCCGGTGAAAGCCCGGTCGGGCTCGTCGAGGCGAACGGGCCGTTGCCGCGAAAGAGGACCTGCGCGTGGCAGCGCGCGGATCCGGGCTGTGCCGGACCGGGGCACACGGGGACGGGCGCGGTGAAGTCGGGGTTCGGCCCGGAGCTCCGCGCCGAAGCGGTGGAAGAAAGAAGCGACAACGTCAGAAGGCCGACCGCGAAAAAGACCGCGTTGCGTCGGCCTCGAGTGCCTGCCATGGTGCCTCCAAAGCGCGCCCGGCGACCGGGCGATGGGGTGAGCCCCAATCATACGTACGACCGAGCGCGGGCGGGTGTGGAAAGGTCATGGCCGTGCGATCCCGGAGTCCGTGGCCACGCGAGCCGCATCCCGTCGGTCGTGTTCCCTCAAGGCCCGCTGCTCGGCCGCGACCCAGCCGAGGACGCCGAGCCCGATCACGAACGCGACCCACGCCGCCGAGAGCGCGATCGATGCGCCGTCGATGCGGACGAGCGACGGGAAGAGCGAGCCCGGCGTGGGCCGCAAGAGCCTACCGACGAACGTCCACAGCTCGCCCGGCGACGCGCTCTCGCGGATCCGCGCGGCGAGGTCATAGCGGGTCTCCGGCAGGACCGCGTAGAGATACGTGACGAACGCGGACCATCCGGCCAGCGACCAGGTGACCGCCTCCAGCGCCTGACGCCACCGCCCCGCCCCACGGATGGCCTCGAGCCCGCCGGCGACCCCAGCGATCAGCAGCGGCATCGACGCGAGCAGGTAGCGCGATGGCGGCGAGCCGTCGGCGAACCAGTACCCGATATCGGCGATGTAGATGAAGTACGCGAGCCAGCCGAGGAAGAGCGGAGCGACGATCGGCAGCATGCGCGAGCGCGCGCGGCGCACGAGCACGGCCGCGCCGAGGAACGCGAGGAGGTAGATCGGGGCGCGGCCGATGAGCCCGAACACGCGGTCGAAGAACAGGCCCAGCCCACCGACCACGGGCGAGTACGCGAGGACCTGCTGCTGGTCGCTGATCAGGTAGTAGCCGGCGGCGGGCAGATACAGGCCGAACATGCGCCCGTTCACGTACGCCAGGAGGCCAACGATCGCCACGAACGGGAGTCCGCCGGCGGCGATGCGCGCGCCGGCCGCCCGCAGACGCTCGCGCGACGACGTGGCGGACCCTGCTGGGCGTCGGATCTTCGCAGTCGTCGTCGCGGCGGAAGGATCGTCCGGATGTCGCGTCCGCCCGCCGAACAGCGGGCGTAGCGACCAGAACGCAAC
>JALYKU010000066.1 GCA_030774595.1 Chloroflexota bacterium
GCTGATCCCCTCGAGGCGGCAGTCGAGCCGCGCGAACCCGTCGGTCTCTCCGGTGCGCCGATCCGCCGCGGCGCGGACCGTCGACCACAACGCGAGCGCCTCTTCGGTGCACGTCATCCCCGGCGCGGCGCCGTGCCGCGCGGAACGCGAGAGTGCGACGCGCACCGCGAGGCGTCCTTTGTAGGCGACGGTGACAGCGTCCCAGCCCGACGGCTCCCCGATGACGCACCAGTCCGGCGCGGGCAGCGTCGCGCGATGTCGCGCACCGGCGCTCGTGGGCGATTCTTCTTCGACCGCGCCGACGACAGTGACGCGCAATCCTGCGATGGGCGTCGTCGCGGCGGCGACGAAGGCCGCGAGCGGGCTTTTCGCGTCGACCGCGCCGCGTCCGACGAGCTCGTCGTTCTCGACGCGCACCGGGATCTCGCCGGGGACCGTGTCGATGTGGCCCAGCAGAACGACGTGCGTCGGCCCTTCACCGATCTCGCCGACGGCGTTGCCCGCGTCGTCGACCGATGCGCGAAAGCCGCGCTCGGCCATGCGCGCCACGAGCCACTCCACGGCCTCGCCCTCGCGGCGGCTGGTGCTCGGGATCGCGACGAGCCCGTGGACCAGCGCGATGTCGGGCTCTATGCGAGCACCTTCGCGGTCGCGGCAAGGACGCGGTCGATCTGCTCGGCGCTGATCACGAGCGGCGGCAGATAGCGCACGACGGTCGGTCCGGCGCCCATCGCGAGGACGCCTTCGTCCTGCAGCGCCTTGAGCGTGGAGCCGGCGTTCTCCTTGAGCTCGATGCCGGCGAGCAGGCCGAGGCCCCGGACCTCGCGCACTTTGTCGCTGCGGATCCCTCGCAAGCCGTCGAGCAGCTGCGCCCCGCGCTCGCGCGCGCGGGTGGCGAGGTCGAGACGCCTCATCTCCCCGATCGCGGCGATGGCCGCCGCGCAAGCGAGCGGATTCCCACCGAAGGTCGACGAATGCGAGCGCTTGGGAAGGTCCCCCACCGCGCGCGAGAATGCGATCGCGCCCATCGGCATCCCGCCGGCGATCGATTTCGCGACACAGAGAATGTCCGGAACGACCGTGTACTGCTCGAGCGCGAACATCGTCCCGGTGCGGCAGAACCCGGTCTGGACCTCGTCGAATACCAGGAGCACGCTGCGCTCGCGGCAGACCCGCGCGGCCTCGGCGATGAACTCGCGCGTCGCGGGTCGCACCCCGCCCTCGCCCTGCACGAGCTCGACGATGAACGCGGCGGTCTCGGTCGTGATCGCGGCGTCCAGCGCTTCGGGCTTGTTGAACGGCACGTGCGAGAAGCCGGGGACGAGCGGTCCGAAGACGTCGCGGTATTCCGGGCCCCAGGTGGCGGACAGCGCGCCCATCGTCTTTCCGTGAAAACCCCGCATCGTCGCGACGACGCCCGCGCGCTTCGTCGCGGCGCGCGCGAACTTCAGCGCGCCCTCGACCGCCTCGGTGCCGCTGTTGCAGAGGAACACCCGGTCGAGCGACGGCGGAAGCAGGGCGGCGAGCACGTCGTACAGCTCCGCACGGCGGTCGTTGTAGAAGAGCTCGGTGCACGACGCCAGCTTCCGCGCCTGCGCGGCCAGCGCGTCCGCGACCGCGGCATTGCCATGCCCGAGATTCGCCGAGCCCTGCCCGCCGACGCAATCGATGTACTCGCGGCCGTCCTCGTCGTAGAGGAGCGCGCCATCTCCACGCACGATCGCGAGCTGGCGCTTCGTGTAGAGGCCCGAGGTGTGCGCGTCCTCGCGTCCGACGGACGAGCGCCGCTCGACGGTCATCCGTGGATCACGGTGCGGACTTGTGGATCGCCCGACGCGCTGCGGATGACGACCTCGCCCACGCCGCCCTCGATCGCCTCGCGCGCGGCGAGGATCTTCTTCTTCATGCGACCCTGCGCCAGCTTCTCGGCCTCGTCGAGCGTCGTCTCGGCGACGAGCGACGACGGATCGTTCGGGTCGCGGAGGAGCCCGGGCACGTTGGTGAGTATGAGAAGAGCGTCGGCGTCGATCGCCACCGCGATGCGCGCGGCGACGCGGTCGCCGTCGACGTTCACCGCCTCGTTCTCCGTGGAGAGCGCGAGCGGTGCGACGACCGGCACCCGGCCCGGACCGATGAACTGCGTGAGGAGCGGAAGGTTCACGGCTTCGACGGTCCCGGTGTAGTCGTCGCGCAGCAGGAGCGTCTTGCCGTCCTTCACGGAACGCACGTCCTTGCGCTTCGCGACCAGCAGGCGACCGGAGATGCCGGACAGGCCGACAGCGTCGACCCCGCGCTGCTGCAACTTCTCGACGTACAGGAAGTTCTCGACGCCCAGCGCGGCCATCGCGAACACCTCGAGCGTGCGCCGATCGGTGCGGCGGCTGGTGTGGCCCGACGGCGACGTGATCGTCTCCTGCGGCACACCGAGCGCGGCGGCGATGCGATCGGTCTCCGACGACGCGCCGTGGACCAGCACGATCTCGTCCTGGCGCGCGACCTCCGCGACCAGCGTCGCGACCGCGTCGCGGTCGACGCCCTTCGAACCGCCGGCCTTGATGACCGCGCGCAGCGTCATGGGTGCAGACCCACGAAGCCGAGGCCGGCATCCTCGGGCATGCCGCACGCGACATTCATCGCCTGCACGCCGTTGCCCGCCGCGCCCTTCACGAGG
>JALYKU010000067.1 GCA_030774595.1 Chloroflexota bacterium
ACTGATCGGTGAGCGGCTTCCACGCGGCCGGGCCCGTCTCGTTGATGCGCATGACCACCCTCTTGCTGCCATCGGCCGCGGCGCAGCCCTCGACGTACCAGTCGTCCCTCTTCGCCGGCGCGGTGCCGCGGACGAAGATCTCGCTCGCGGTGAACGGGGTGAGGTTGGTCGCAAGCAGCCCCGAGCCGTAGCCACCGAACGCGCCGGGCGCCACGACGACGTCGGCCGAGACGATGTTCACGGGCCGCTCCCAGTCGCGGGCGGGGATGCCCTGGAAGATCTCCTTCGTGTAGTCACGCCACAGCTGTCCCGGTCCGAGGGCGCTCGAAAAGTCGCGCGAGCTCATGACCTCGCCGTTGCTGTTGCCCATCCACACGCCGGTGACGAGCGTCGGCGTGAAGCCGACCGCGTACACGTCCTTCAGGTTGTCGGTCGTGCCGGTCTTCAGGCCGGCGGGACGGCCGACGTTCGTGAAGTCACCGAACACGAAGTCGCGATCCGGCTGCGTCGTGTCCTTCAGGATGTCGACCATCACGTACGCCGTGCCGGCCTCGACGACGCGCCGCTGCTCGTAGTCCTTGTGCTCCCAGATGACCTTTCCCTTCGAGTCCTCGACCTTGAGGATGTACGTCGGGGCGACACGCGCGCCGAGGTTGGCGACGACCCCGTACGCGCTGGTCATGTCGACGAGCTTCACTTCCTTGGATCCGAGCGTCAGCGAGAGTCCGACGGTGTTCGGGTCGATGTCGGTCGTAATGCCGAGGTCGTGGGCCGTCTGGATCGTGTCCGCGATGCCGGAGTACTGCGCCAGGAACTTCACCGCGGGGACGTTGCGCGACTCGCGGATCGCCTGCCGCATGGTGACCGGACCGTGGTACTGGAGGTCGGCATTCTCCGGCTTGTAGTTGGCGCCGAAATCCGTGCGCGCGTCCACGACCACCGTCGCGGCCGTCGCGCCCTTCTTCAAGGCGGTGAGGTAGTTGAACAGCTTGAAGGAGGACCCCGGCTGGCGCAGCCCTATCCCCGCCACGTCGAACTGTCCCTGCACGCGCGGATCGTCGCGCTGGTGGTAGTCCACCGACCCGACGTACGCGAGGATCTCCCCACTGGTGGCATCCATCGAGACGAGCGCGGCGTTCCATACGTTGCTCCCGTGAAGCCCGTCGACGTGCTCGCGCGCCTGCCGTTCCGCGGCCTGCTGGATGCGCATGTCCAAGGTCGTCGTGACCTTGTAGCCGCCGCGTGTCACGGCCGACTCGTCGCCGAGGATCGCGGTCAGCTGGTTGCGGACCTGGAAGACGAAGTGAGGCGCCGTGATCGACGCGACGCGCGGCCCGATGGTCTTGATGGGCTCGGCGTCCGCTGCGGCTCGCTGCTGCTCCGTGATCGCGCCCGTGTCGACCATCTGTCCCAGCACGTACGAGCGCCGGAGCTTCGCGCGCGCGGCGTTCTGCTCCTGCGACGGGTCGAGGATCGAAGGCGATTGCGGGAGGCCCGCGAGGAGCGCCGACTCGGCGATGGTGAGCGAGCGCAGGTCCGACTTCCCGAAGTACGTCTGCGCCGCCGCCTTCACGCCGTATGCCTGGTTGCCGTAGTAGATCTGGTTGAAGTAGAGGGTGAGGATCTCCTTCTTCGAGTACGTCCGTGTCGCCTGGATGGCGAGGATCGCCTCGCGCACCTTCCGCTTGATGCTCGATTCGTTACCCACGATGCGCTGCTTCACGAGCTGCTGGGTGATCGTCGAGGCGCCACCCTGCCCGGTGCCGCGCTGCGTGAGGTCCGAGAAGATCGCGCGGGCGATGCCCCAGAGATCGACGCCGGGATTCGAAAAGAAGCTCTTGTCCTCGGCGGCGACCGTCGCGTCGATCAGACTCTGCGGCAGCTGGTCGTACGTCACGATCTCCCGCTGCTCGACCTCGAACTGGTACAGGACCGTCTTCCCGTCGCGGTCGTAGACCCTGGTCGATTGCGCCAGCGGGTCCTTCGCGAGGTCCGCGACCGAGGGCAGGTCGTCGGTGAAGTATGCGAACGCCACGGCCGCGCCGACCAGTCCCAGGCCGAGCAGGGCCAGCAGCACGCCCAGCACGACGGCGCGAAGACCGGGCAGCCGCCGACCGGTGCCGCCGCCGCGCCGCGACGCGCTGTACGTGCCGCGCCGCAGCGCGTGATCATGAGTCGTCGAGCGAGCTATGGCTCAATCGTAGAGGCTCAGGCGCGCACCCATATCCTTTCGGGCATGCCGCTGCGCCCGACGGACGAGGCCCTCGACGAATTCCTGAGCCGGGCGGTCGCGCGGGTCATCGACCGCGATGACCTCCGGAGCCTACTCGCGGGCGGCGAGCGCCGGCTGCGGATCAAGCAGGGATTCGATCCGACGCGGCCGAACCTGCACCTCGGCCACGTCGTGTGCCTGCGCAAGCTCCGGCGGTTCGCTGAATGGGGCCACGAGATCGTGATCATCGTCGGTGACTGGACGACGCAGATCGGCGACCCGACCGATCGCGACGAGAGCCGCCCGACGATGTCCCGCGAGCAGGTGCTCGAGAACGCCGCGACCTACCTCGATCAGTTCCATCGTGTCGTGCCGCGCCAGGGCGTCCGCATCGTGTACCAGAACGAGTGGTTCGGCGCGTTCACGCTCAAAGACGTCATCGGTCTCGCCGCGCGGTTCACGGCGCAGCAGATGCTCGCGCGCGAGGAGTTCCGCAAGCGCCTGGCGGCGAACGCTCCGATCCCGATCAAGGACCTTCTCTACCCGCTACTGCAGGCGTACGACTCGGTGGCGATCGAGAGCGACGTGGAAGTCGGCGGTACCGACCAGGAGTTCAACGTGCTCGTGGGACGCCAATTGCAGGGGCAGGTCGGCCAGCGACCGCAGAACGTCTTCATCGTGCCGCTCCTCGAGGGCCTGGACGGCGAGAAGATGAGCAAGTCCAAACCGGCCACCGCGATCTGGCTCACCGACACACCGGAGCAGGTGTACGGGAAGGTGATGGCCATCAACGACGACCTGATGCCGCACTACTTCGAATGGGCCACCGACGTGCCCATGGCCGAGGTGCGGACGACCCTCGACGCGCTCGCCAGGCGCGACCTCCATCCGCGCGACGCGAAGGCCGCGCTCGCTCACCGCATCACGAGCGAGCTGCATTCGTCGGCGGGCGCGGACGACGCGGCGGCGGCCTTCGCGCGGCAGTTCCGCGAGCACCGGGCACCCGCGGAGGCCGAACTCGTCACGCTCGAGCGCGACGGCGCCGGCGACATCACGATCGTCGACGTGCTCGTCCGCGCGGGTCTGGCGAGCAGCCGCTCCGAAGCGCGGCGCGTGGTCGGCCAGGGCGGCGTACGCGTTGACGGGCGTCCCGCCGATGTGTCGATGGCGGTGCGGACCCAGGGAGAGCCGCTGGTGCAGGTCGGCCGGCGCCGCTCGAAGCGCATCCGCTGGGTCGACAGCGGGTGAAGTCCGGCGGCCGCGACAGGAAAGCCGCACGGCCGGCGGTCCCCGCGGCGTGACGCCCGCTTCGCCGATCGTCGCCGTCGTGCCGTTCGGAGCGCGGGGCGGCGACAGGAGAGCCGGCGCGTGGGCACGCCAGATCGCGCGGCGCCTGGTCGAACGGTTCATCGACGCGGGACCGGCGGCCGGGATCGAGCTGCGGCCCGTGTTCATGGTGACCATTCCCGAAGCGGGCGACGAAGCGGGCTACCTGGTCTTCGGCTCCACGCCGGATCCCGACCTCGCCGCCGGCTACGGATCGTCGGTGGGGGCGAGCCACGTCCTGACCGGGATGTACTTTCACGACGACGACGCTCCCGTGCTCGAGGCCACGCTCGTCGCGGTGGCGACCAAGGAGAGCGTCAGCACCGAGCGGATCGACGCCCGCCAGCTGCGCGCCGTCGAACCCGCCCTCGCGTCATGGGTCGCGCGCGCGCTCCACATCGAGACGCAGGCCGACGTCGCGGGCGCCGCCGCGGCCGACGACGTGGCGTACGCCGCGCTGCTGGAGGCGATGGACGAAGAAGTGAACGCGACGCTCCTTCGGGCGAGCGATCGCGAGCGCTCCGCGGCAGCGATGGACCGGGCCTTGGCGCGCCATCTGGACGCGCTGCGCGCGGATCCCGAATGCCGCGCGGCCGAGCAGCGCCTGCTCGTGCTCGCCGCGGAGTCCGTCGAGCACGGCGACGAGCGGCGCCACATCGCGTCACTCGAGGCACTCACCGAGATCGGGCGGCGATCATGGCGCACCCACTACATGCTCGGCGAGCTGCGGCGCGCCGTCGGGGACCGGTCGGGAGCGATCCTCGCCTTCGAGCACTCCGACGCGCTCCGGCCGCTCCAAGGCGCGGACCAGGTGCGACTCGCGCAGATGTACATCGAGGCGGGCGCTCCGGGGAGCGCGGCGGCCCGCCTTCGCCGGATCGAGGCCGACAGCGACGATTACGCGATCGCGCGGTCGCTGCTCGGGGCGCTCGCGGCACAGAGGGGCGACATCGACGCCGCGACGGCACGCTACCGGGAAGCGCTCGGCGCCGGCGCGCCGAACGCGATCCGGCTGAGCGTGGCGCGCGCGCTCATCCTGGGCGGCCGGGAGGCCGAGGCGCGTGAAGAGCTGTCGTCGCTCCTCGCGCGAGAGCCAACCGGAGAGACCACGGCGGTCGCGCGCCGGCTCCTCCTCGGGCTCGCCTCGCCGGATCTCGAACGAGAGCTGGAGACGGCGGGACGCGCCGCCATCGAAGGCGACGAGGCCGCGCTCCCGCGTGCCACGGTATCGCTCCAGCGCATCGTCGCCGCCCAGCCCGACCTGTGGGAGGCCCACTTCGGCCTGGGGCTTCTCGCCCGGCGGGCGGGCGACGTCGAGACCGCGGAGGGCGACTTCCGCCGCGCCCTCGAGCTCTGGCCGGATCAGCCCGATGCGCTTCACGAGCTCGGCGTCGCGCTGCTCCAAGCGGGCCGCGTCGACGAAGCTCGACGGCTCCTCGAGTCCGCCGCCGAGCTGAGGCCCGATGACGCCGGCTACGTCGCCGACGCTGGCTTCGCGCAGCTTCGCGCGGGGGAGCTCGCCGCGGCGCGTTCGCGGCTCGATCAGGCCCAGCGGCTCGATCCGGACGACCGCATCACGGCGGCGTACCGCGGCGAGCTCGAGCGGATCGAGGCCGAGGTGGCGAGGGGACGCCAGTGAGCGGTCCTCCGCGCGTCGTCATCCTCGGCGGCGGATTCGCCGGTCTGCACCTGGTGCGGTGGCTCGAGCGCCGCCTCCGCCGCGGTGAGGCCGACGTGACGCTCATCGACCGCAACGACTACCACCTCTTCACTCCGCTGCTGTACCAGGTCGCCACGGGGGAGCTTCCGCCGCACGCGGTCGCGTATCCCCTGCGGCGGGCGACCGCGCACGCCCGCTTCAGCTTCGTGAAGACCGAGGCGGAGGCCATCGACACGGAGGCGCGGCTCGTGCGCACGGCCGACGGCCCATTCGCATACGAGCACCTCGTCCTCGTTCCCGGCAGCGTCACGAACGACTACGGGATCCCAGGCGTGCGCGAGTACGCGCTTCCGCTGAAGCTGCTCGTGGACGCCGAACGCGTGCGGCGGCGGATCCTCGACAGCTTCGAGAGCGCAGTCGTCGAGCGGGATCCGGTGCGAAGGCGCGAGCTGCTGACATTCGCGATCATCGGCGCGGGACCGGCGGGCGTGGAGACAGCGTCCTCGATCCGCGACCTGATGGACCACTCGCTGCGGCCGATGCACCGATCGATCGACTTCGACCGCGACGTCACGATCGTGCTCGTGGACGGCTCGGATCGCGTCATCCCGCAGATGGACCGCCGCCTCAGCCGCCTCGCTTCGAAGAGGCTCGCGCAACAGAAGGTGCAGGTGATGCTGCGCACCATGGTGACCGAGGTGCGTCCCGGGTCCGTCCGGATGAAGGACGGCCGCGAGCTGCGCGCGGGCACGATCGTCTGGGCCGGCGGGGTACGGACCCACCCGCTGGTCGCCGGGCTCGACGGGCTCGCGCACGCGCGCGACGGGCGGGTCACGGTCGACCGGACTTTCCAGGCCGGCGGGCGAGGGGACGTGCTCGCGTTCGGCGACGCGGCGTACATGGAGTGGCGCGGCACGCCGCTGCCGCAGCTGGCGCAGGTCGCGACGCTCCAGGCGCCCATCGTGGCCGCCAACATCGCGCACCTCATCCGCGGCGAGCTGCTCGTGCCGTACGAGCACAAGCCGAAGGGCGACCTCATCGCGCTCGGACGCACGCAGGCCGGCGCGAACATGCTGCGGCTCGGCCCGGTCCCCACGGGGAACATCGTCTTCGGTGGCTTCCCGGCCTGGGCCGCGTGGCGCGTGAACTACCTGCTGCAGCTCCTCGGTGTCCGCAACCGCGCGACGCTGCTCATGGAATGGACGCTCTCGTACTTCATCACGCGGATGGTGGCGAACACGCCGTAGGCGCCGGCGGCGCCGGCGGCGCCGGCGGCCGCTCAGTCGGCCGCGAGCTGCGTCGCCGGGAACGGGAGCCGCATGGCTAGCGCGTGGCGGCGGCCTCTTCCTTCCGGTTTTCGTGCTCGGCGACGACCTTCTGGGCGATGTGCGACGGGCATTCCTCGTAGCCGAGCAGCGTCGCGGTGAAGAACCCGCGGCCACCGGTCATCGAGCGCAGGTCGGTCGCGTAGCGGAAGGTCTCGGCCATCGGCACGTGCGCGCGGATGCGCTGGTGTCCCGAGCCCGATGTCTCCATGCCGAGGACGCGGCCGCGCCGGCTGTTGAGGTCGGCCAGCACGTCGCCCATCTGCTCCTCGGGGACCACGACCTCGACCTCCATGATCGGCTCGAGCAGGTACGCGTGCGCGTCCTTCACGCAGTTCTGCAGCGCCAGGGAGCCGGCGATCTTGAACGACATCTCGCTCGAGTCGACGGTGTGGTACGAGCCGTCGTAGAGGGTCGCCTTGAAATCCGAGAGCGGGTAGCCCGCGAGCACGCCTTTCTGCGCCTGCTCGCGCACGCCCTTCTCCACGGCGGGGAAGAAGTTCTTCGGGACTGAACCGCCGACGACATGAGTCGCGAACTCGACGCCAGATCCGACCGGCAGCGGCTCGACCTCGAGCCACACGTCGCCGAACTGGCCGTGACCTCCGGTCTGCCGCTTGTAGCGGCCCTGCGCCGAGGCCTTCGCACGGAGCGACTCGCGGTACGGCACGCGCGGCGTCCGGGTCTCCACCTGGACCCCGAACTTGTCGCGCAGGTGGTGGACGGCGACCTCGATCGCCGATTCGCCCACCGCCGACAGGATGGTCTCGTGGGTCGCATCGTCCCGGCGGACGTGCACGGTCGGGTCCTCGTCGGTGAGCTTGTGCAACGCGGTCGACAGCTTGTCGAGGTCGGTCTTTGACAGCGGCTCGATGGCCACCCCGAACGAGGGCGGGGGGAATTCGATGCTCGGGTACTCGATCGGGGCGTCGCGGTCGCACAGCGTCGAGTTCGTATTGGACGCGGCGAGCTTGGGGATGGCGCAGATGTCGCCTGCGCCCACCTCCTCGGTCGGCTCCTGCTCCTTCCCGCGCAGGAAGAAGATCTGGCCGACGCGCTCCGTCTCCTTCTTGACCGCGTCATACACGTGCGCGTTGTGGTGGAGCGTGCCGGAGTACATGCGCACGTACGACAGCTTGCCGACGAACGGATCCGCGACCGTCTTGAAGACGAACGCTGAGAGCTTGTCGCCAGGGTCCGGCGTCCGCGCGACCTCCTCACCATCCGCCGAGCGGCCGATGATCGCTCCGCGCTCGCTCGGTGAGGGGACCATCTCGACCACCGCGGACAGGAGCGCCGCGAAGCCGACCTTGCGGTTGGCGGAGGTCGCGAGGACCGGGATCACGGTCGCGTCGCGGACCGCCGCGTGCAAGGCGTCGCGCAGCTCCTCGTACGCGAGCTCCGTTCCCTCGAGGTAGCGGCTCAGCAGGTCGTCGTTCGTTTCGACGATGGCCTCGACGAGCTGGCGGCGGTAGTCGCCGACGCGCTCCATCTCTTCGTGCGGCATCTCGGCGATCGGATCCTTCGGACCGCGGAGGATCGCCCCATGGAGCAGGTCGATCGTGGCGGAGAGCTCCTGATGCGCACCGACCGGTACGTGGAGTGGCACGACCCGGATCCCGTAGGCGCCCCGGAGCTGCTCCAGGACGACGTCGAAGTCGGCGTTCTCGCGATCGAGACGGGTCACCGCGACGACACGCGGCGTGCGCGTCCGGTCGAGCTCGGCCCACGCTGCCTGCGTACCGACCTGCACCCCGCTGGATGCATCGACCGCGACGACCGCGGCGTCGGCGACCCGCAGCGCGGCGCGCTGGTCTCCGGCGAAGTCCGCGAACCCCGGCGTGTCGAGGAGATTCACCTTCGTGCCGTCGGTCGTGAATGACGCGACCGCGAGGTTGATGGTGATCCGGCGCTTCTGCTCTTCGGGATCGGTGTCGAGGATGCTGGTGCCGTCATCGACCTTTCCGAGGCGCGTCGTCGCACCGACGACGTGAAGCAGCGTCTCCACCAGGCTCGTCTTTCCCGCGCCGCCGTGCCCGACGACGGCGACGTTGCGGATATGTTCAGGGGCGGTCAGAGGCATGGGTGCGGATAGTATTCGCCACCATGAGCGGGCATTCAAAATGGAGCCAGATCAAGCGCCAGAAGGGCGCCGCGGACGTCAAGCGGGGCGTCGTCTTCACCAAGATGACGCGCGAGATCATGCTCTCGGCGCGCGAGGGCGGGGGCGACCCTGACGCGAACTTCCGGCTTCGCCTGGCTATCGACCGTGCCCGCGGCGTCAACATGCCATTCGCGAACATCCAGCGCGCGATCGACCGCGCCACGGGCACGGGCGAGGGTGCGCAAATGGAGAGCGCGGTCTATGAGGGATACGGTCCTGGAGGCGTCTCCATCATGGTCGAGGCCGCGACCGACAATCGCAATCGCGCGGCGTCCGAGATCCGCTCCACGTTCCTTCGCGGCGGTGGCAAGCTTGGCGAGTCCGGCTCGGTGCAGTGGATCTTCGAGCAGAAGGGCGTGCTGGAGATCGAACCCGGGAAGCGCGACTTCGAGGAGATCGCCCTCGTCGCGATCGATGCCGGTGCGGAAGATGTCGAGACCGAGCCCGGACTGGTCACCGTGTACACCGTTCCGGGCGCGATCGAGCGGGTGAAGCGCGCGCTCGAAGCCGCCGGCATCCCGACCGCGTCCGCCGAGGTCTCGATGCGTCCGAGCTCGACCGTCCACCTCGAGGGGGACCAGGCGCGGAAGGTCCTGCGTCTCGTCGAATCGCTCGAGGAGATCGACGACGTGCAGAAGGTGCACGCGAATTTCGACGTGCCCCAAGAGGTGCTCGAGACCGCTTGATCGTGCTCGGCATCGATCCGGGTACCACGGGGATGGGATACGCGATCCTGGATGCGGCGCGCGACCCCGCGGCGCTGCGCGAGTGCGGGATGGTCCCGACGCCGCGCGGAGGCACCGCTGGTGAACGGCTCCTCGCGATCGCCGACGGCCTCGACGCCCTCATCGGCGTGCACGCGCCCGTCGCGCTCGCTCTCGAGCGCCTGTACTTCAACAGGAACGTCCGCACCGCGATGTCGGTCGCCGAGGCCCGAGGCGTCGCATTGCTCGCCGCGGCGCGGGTCCACATGGCGGTGGTCGAGTACACGCCGCAGGAGGTGAAACTCGCGGTGACGGGCGTCGGCGGCGCCGACAAGCGTGCGGTGCAGCGAATGGTCCACATCCTCGTCGGCCAGGAGATCGCCGAGGACAACGTCGCCGACGCCGTGGCCATCGCGCTGACGCACGCCTATCGCGCGCGCTTCGAGCGCGCGGTGGCCGCCGCGAGCTCCGGAGACCCTGGGGTGGACCCTTCATAACGTCGGTCCGCGGCCAGGTGCGAACTCGCGGGACGGATCACGTGGTCGTCGAGGTCGCGGGCATCGGCTACCAGGTCTTCGTCCCACGCCAGCCCGCGGGGACGGACGTGCTGTTGCACACGCACCACGTCGTCCGCGAGGACGGGCAGTGGCTCTTCGGGTTCGACTCCCGTGAAGAGCTCGCCTTGTTCGAGCTGATCATCGGCGTCTCGGGCGTCGGGCCGCGCGCCGCGCTCGCGCTCTTATCGGTGTCGCGCGCGCCCGACGTCGCGACCGCGATCGCCGCGGGCGACTCCGCCTTCCTCGCGCGAGCGCCCGGAGTCGGGAAGAAGACCGCCGAACGGCTCATCGTCGACCTGCGCTCGAAGGTCGCCGGCATCTCGACCGGTGGTCTGCCGCCGAGCGTCGTGCTCGAGGACGAGGCGCTGGCCGCGCTGGTCGCCCTCGGCTACACGCCCGCGGAAGGCGCCGCGGCCCTGCGCCAGGTGCCCGGCCCCGAGCAGGCCAGCACGGAGGAGCGGCTCTCGGCCGCGCTCAAGCTCGCCGCGAGGCGCTGACCCGAATACACACGCCGCCGGTCCGACCGCAGGCCTACCCGCCTGCCGGGCCCTGCTATCATGTCTGACGGTACGCGGACCACGCCCGCGCACCGCTCGAGCCGGGAAGGTGGGCGCAACCCACCTTTTTTGTCGCCCGGATATCCGGCGCGAGCAATTGAAGAGGACGAGGGGGAGCGCTGCATGAATCGCGAACTTGTCGCCGGACTCGCGCAGCTCTCCGCCGAGAAGGGCCTCCCAAAGGAGGTCGTGGGCGACATCATCGCGCGCGCCCTCAAGCGCGCGTACGGCGCCGAGGAGAACATCGACGTCAAGGTCGACATCCAGACCGGCGCCTTCCGCGTCTACCTGCTGAAGAGCGTCGTCGAGAAGGTCGAGGACCCGAAGCTCCAGATCCAGCTCGAGTCCGCACGCCGCATCAAACCCGATGCGCAGCTCGGCGACGTGATCCCGCTCGAGGAATCGGCTGCCGCCCTCGGCCGGATCGGCGCCCAGACGGCCAAGCAGGTCATCCAGCAGTCGCTCCGCGAGGCCGAGCGCGAGCAGGTGTACGCCGAGTACGCCGACCGCGAGGGCGACATCATCAACGGGCAGATCGACCATTTCGAGGCCGGCTCGGCGATCATCGAGCTCGGCAAGGCGAAGGCGATCCTCCCGCGCAGCGAGCAGGCTCCGCACGAACGGTACTTCGTCGGTCAGCATCGCAAGCTCCTGGTCCTCGAGGTGCGGCGCACGATCCACGGCCCGCAGATCATCGTGAGCCGCGCGCACCGCGGCCTCGTGAAGCGGCTCTTCGAGCTCGAGGTCCCCGAGATCTACCACGGCCAGGTGGAGATCGTGGGCATCGCCCGCGAGGCCGGGTCCCGCAGCAAGATCGCCGTGCGCGCGCGGCAGCCGGGCCTCGATCCGGTGGGCGCGTGCGTCGGACAGCGGGGCCTGCGCGTGCAGGCGATCGTGAACGAGCTCGGCGGCGAGAAGATCGACATCATCCCGTTCGAGGAAAAGTCCGAGGCGTTCGTGAAGAACGCCCTCTCGCCGGCGCCCGTCGTCCGTGTGGACATCGTCGCCGATGACAAGACCGCGTACGTGGTCGTGCCCGACCGCTTCCTATCGCTCGCGATCGGCAAGGAAGGGCAGAACGCACGGCTCGCGGCCAAGCTCACCGGCTGGCGCATCGACATCCGGAGCGAGTCCGAGGTGCGCGCGGAGGTCGAGCCCGAACCCGAGCCGGAGCCCGAGATCATTCCGGAGCCCGTGGTCGTCGAGGACGAGACCGAGGTCCGCCACGACCTGGTGGCGGAGGTGGAGGCCGAATCCGCCGCCGCCGACGAGGATGAGCTGGAGGACGAGGACCGCGCGCTCCTCGGCGGCAAGAAGAAGAAGGCCGAGCGCCGTTAGCGCCCAGGGCGGCGGCGCTCGCCGCGAGCCGCCGCAGCGCACCTGCGTCGCGTGCCGCAC
>JALYKU010000068.1 GCA_030774595.1 Chloroflexota bacterium
TCACCGGCGACCGCGGGCTTCCGAGCCTTCTCGGGCAGGCGTCGTCGGCGACGATGTCCGAAGCCGCGCAGACCGCGATCATGGGCACGATCCGGCGCGCCAATGCGGCGCAGCAGCAGGCTCTCGCGGCCGGCGACCCCACGCCGATGCGCGACTCGTCGACGGCCGCGTACTACGAAGAGATGCAGCGGATCAACAGCGATCTCACGAACGGGGGTGTCACCGCGATCGAGCTGGTCCGCATGGACTTCGGCCAGATCACCGTCAACGGCGACAACGCCAAGGCGACGACGACCGAAACATGGCGGTCGACATTGAACGACGGCACAACGGACGAGACCACTGACCGCAACGAGTACTCGCTGGTGCTCGAGAACGGTTCATGGAAGATCGAAGGCGACGACCATCCGGACTCCGCCGCGAGCGGCGGACAGGGCACGCAGCCCACCTCGCCAAGCCGCACGACGCCGAACACGGGCGTGTCGCGGAACTGGGCCGGTTACGTCGCGACGGGTGGTAGCTTCACGTCCGTCAGCGGCACCTGGACCATCGCTCAGCCATCGGCCACGACGGCGGGTATCGACGCGACCTGGGTAGGGATAGGCGGCTACGGCAGCGACGATCTGGTCCAGGCCGGGACGCAGGCCAACGTGACGCGCACTGGTGACATCATCTACACGGCGTGGATCGAGCGGCTGCCGCAGGCGGCGCAGACCGTGCCGCTCACCGTCTCGGGCGGAGACTCCGTTACGGTGGCGCTCACCGAGCAGAACTCGGGCCAGTGGCTCGTTTCGATAACGAACAACGCCACGGGAAAGTCGTACAGCACGACCATTCGCTACTCATCGACGCACGCCTCGGCGGAATGGATCGAGGAGGCACCGAGCAGCGGTCGGGGCGTCGTGCCGCTCGATGACTTCGGCAGCGTGCGCTTCACCTCCTCTTCGGCGCGGATGGACGGCAGGGACATCAGCATCAAAGACGCGCGAGGGAAGCCCGTCACCATGGCGGATTCCAGCGGTCAGGCGCTGGCATCGCCATCGAGCCTCGGCTCGGACGGGAGCAGCTTCACCGTCACGCGGGGACCAGGTCGTTCATCGGCCGGGGGCGGCACCGCGCCGCTTCCGGGCCGGCGATCCCGCTGAGGCGAACGGCGACTTGATCAGACGGAGCTTCGGGTGATACGAGCGAGGGGAACTCGCGTACTGGCGTCGCTGATCGGGATAATCCTGTCCGCCTGCGGCGCGGGCGACTCATCCGCGAGCCAGCCGGACGCGGCCACGCAGCCGGTTTCGCAGGCCGCGGCGCAGCCGGCCTCGAGTGCCGATCCCAGCGCCGGCGGAGGACAGACGTTCTCGGTCGCGAGCGGATCGACCGCCACGGTCAGCGTCCGCGAGCAGCTGGCTCGCCTTCCCGCGCCGTCGGACGCGGTCCTGCGAACGAACAGCGTGACCGGCACGTTCACGGTGCGGCCCGATGGCTCCTTCGCCTCCGCCTCCAAGATCACCGTGGATCTCCGCACGCTCACGAGCGATCAATCGCAGCGGGACCGCTTCATCATGATGAATCCGCTCGAGACTTCGAGATATCCGACCGCGGAGTTCGTACCGACGCGCGCCATCGGCCTCACGTTCCCCCTTCCGACAACGAGCGACGAGACCTTTCAACTCACCGGGACGATGACGATCCACGGGACGAGCAAGTCTGTGACCTTCGATGTGGTCGCGAGGTCGACCGGCACGGGCGTTCGCGCGACGGCCACGGCGAACCCGACCTTCAAGTTCGAGGACTTCGGCATGAAGCCGCCATCGGCGGCGGTCGTGCTGTCCGTCGTCGACGAGGTCAAGCTCCAGATGGACATCACCGCGAGCCAGCAGTAGCGCCGAGCCGACGTCGGGTCCCGACCGCCACGCGTTCTCCCGGTATCTGAGCGGAGCCATGACGCGACCTCGTCGTCGACCTCCTCCGGCGCGCCAAGACCGATACTGACCGTGACCGCGCTCTGGCCCATGCAGCGGGCCGGCTCCAGCCGTCCCGTTGGTCGCTGGACGACCAGGCGGAGACCGAGGTCCACCCGCTCGCTTCGTCGTCGGCTAGATCGCCGCCTGCGCTTCAGGATCCGCGTGACCGTGCCACGCGCGATGCGACCGACGATCCGACGAGGATCTGGACTTGCCTCACTTTCGTGGACTCCTAAAGACTTGGGGCCGAAGTGCCCCAGAAGGAGGTCCACGTGCCAAGGACACGACCCGCGTAATTCGGCGGACGTCAGCGCTACCTCTACTACCGCGCATGACAGAGGCGAATGGACAACGACGATCCGAGGCAGGCGACCCGATCGAAGGGCACAGCTGTCGGCGCGGCGGTCGTACCGACCGATCGGGGGACCGTTTCCGATGGCAGGGTCGATGCCGAGCCGAACACCGGATGGATAGCGAGCGACAGGTCGCGAGCGAAATCTCTGGGCATGCCCCAATCAAACGATAGAAAGTCCTGACGTCTTTCCCGCGGTCCCGGATGCCCGGATTCGCCATCCCGGCCGCGCTCGCGGATCCGCCACGCGTCGAGCAGTACCAGGCCGCGTACCTCACCGTCGACGGCGCGCGCGCCTTCCTCGAGGCCGCGAAGGGCAATCGGCTCGAGGCGCCGTACTCGGTCGCGCTCGGACTTGGCCTTCGTCAGGGCGCGGCGCTTGGCCTCCGATGGCACGACGTGGATCTCGACACGGGCACGCTGCGCGTGAACCCGTCGCTTCAACGTCTGAAGGGCGCCGGCCTGCAGCTGCTCGAGCCGATGACACGCCAGTCGCGGCGCGCGCTCACCATGCCCGAGGGCCTCGTGCGCCCAGCTCCGCGCGCACCGCGCGCGCCAGCTCCAGGAGCGGATGCGCGCCGGCGAGCTGTGGCAGGACACCGGGCTCGTGTTCACGACGCTGCAGGGCCGTCCGCTCGGCGCGTCGCACGTCGTCAACGGAAGCTTCCGCCGCATCCCGCGCACGGCGGGCGCTCCGGCGGGACTGCGGTTCCATGACCGCCACTCGTGCGCCTCGCTGCTGCTCGCGCAGGGCGTCGCCGCCCGCACCGTCATGGACGTCCTCGGCCACTCGACGCTCGCGATGAGGACGCGCTCCCAGCACGTCGGCGCGGAGCTCATGGGCGAGGCCGCGAGGGCGATGGACCGGGCACTCGGCTCGTGATCCGCGTTGCCGTCAGCGTTGCCGTCAACGGGCCCGCGGCGGGCGCTCTGTCGTCCGTCGCAAGTGCCCGTAAACATTGACGATCCTCGCTGAGGCGACGACGGGGATCGAACCCGTGATCGCGGTTTTGCAGTTGCGGGGCCGCCCTTCTCAGGGGCGTCCCGCGCGTGCAGGAGCGTCCCATTCGTGCTCAGGATGGCCTCGCGGCACGAGCCACCGTCCCGTAATTCCAGCGGCGTGCAGCGGCGTGGCTGTCAGATTGGCTGTCAAAATAGAGGCGGGCGTGGGTGGGGGCTTGCCCCGACGCCGCATGTGCGACGGCTTGCGCGACGGCGGCTCAGGCCCGCGACGCGTCCCAGTCAGAGAGCTGATCGGCGTGGCGGACGATCACCTTCCACGCCTCGTCCTCGAGCCGGTAGACGTGCGTGCAGCGAAGAACGCGGTGGTAGGTCTCCCCCTCGACCGTGCGCTCCATGTGCTCCATGTCTACGGTGCAAGCCAGATCCTCGCCCACGACGGTGAGCACATTCTCCGCCCGGAATCCGGTCGCGTTGACGGTGGGGCTCACCCGGTCGAGCCTGGCGGCAACCTGTTCCCAGCCTCGAGCGTAGGCGCCGTACGCCCCCATGATCACGACGTCGTCCGACCGCGACCACACGGCCTTGTACGGCTCGGGCCTGCCCTCGACGAAGTCGTTCATCGCGGCCTGACACTCCGCGCGAGCCCGTTCCCAGGACTGCTGCGCAACATCCGCCAACGTCCCAGCCCTCCCGGCTGTCCGCGTCGCAATCGCGTCTATGTGGTTCTGGTCGGCCTGAAATCATATTCGAAACCCCGGTCAGGGCGCTCTACTTCACGCTGTCCACCCTCGGTCTCATCACTTCGTGGTAACAGTGGTCGTCGTTCCGCGGCACGGTGGAGCCGGAGAGAGGGCGCGCAGCTTGGCGTCGGCGCCGCTCTCGAGCTGCTTCTTGCGGTCCTCCCGGTCGAGCCGCGAGACGCGGACGTAGATCAGCGCGACGTTGCGCTTCACTTCGCTTTCCTCCTTCGCTGCGGCGTCGGCTCGAGCAGCTTCCGCAGCTCGCGTCGATCGAGGAACACGCGCGGGCGCCCGGCTGGGCGCCTGTATGTCGTGAGCTTGCCGGCAACGACCCACCGATGGAGCGTCGTTCGGTGGATACCGAACTCGGCAACGGCGTCAGCGATCGCGATGAAGTCAACCCCCTTGGACATGTGGCTGGCAGTGTGACAGCGAACGGTGGGACGCCGGACCAACTGTTGCATTTCGCGGCCTAGTGTAGCATCCCGTCGCAGCATTGGACGAGACCGCAATCCGCGACGTAGAAGGGGCCGCGAGCGTCAAGGGGAGCGCGACGCCCGCGGCCGCTGGCGCTACAAGGGCCGCTCGCGCGCTGGCCTCGTCCGCTGGTGGGAGAAGCGCCGACGCGAGCTGCTCGACATACGCGCTGCGTGGATCGAGGCGAAGACAAAGCCCGCGGAGCGCACTTCGCGACGGTTCCTAAAGGCGATGTACGCGCTCGAGGACCGTCAGGAGATCGGGCGCTTCCTCAAGCTGCACGAGGGCGGGGTGCCGGTGTGGCCGCTCGAGCATGTCTTCCTTTCGCGTAACGCGCACGCGGAGATCGCGTACGCGCTGTCTGAGGAGCTCCAAGAGGCGCACCGCACCTTCAGATGCCCGATGTGCCACGACCGCGGTATCGCACGGGACAAGCGACCGCGGACGTTCTGCAGCTCCAGTTGCAAGCAAAAGGCGCACCGACGTCGAGCGCGGAAGTGGGCGCGAGCGAACAAGCGGCCACCGGGCGACTCGACGCCGCGAGTCAGGAGGCACCGCGACAAAGCGAAAACGGCGAATAACGAAAGGGGCGAGCGATGAGCAGGCGCGGGAGTAACGAGGGCACGATCTACCAGAGGAAAGACGGGCGGTGGGCTGCGAGCATGGATCTGGGCCGGGTCGACGGCAAGCGCCGCAGGAGGACGTTCTACGGCGAGACCAGACGCGCGGTGCAGGAGCAGCTCGCGCCAGCGGTTGCGGCACGCGTCGGCGGCGACACGTCGTCGGGACGGACGCAGACGCTCGCGGCCTTCCTCTCGCGCTGGATTGAGGACGCGCCGGTCCGCACGCGCACAAGGGACCACTACCGTCTGAACCTCGAGCGCCACGTCGTCCCGACGCTCGGACGCATCCCGCTACAGAAGCTGACGGCGCAGCACGTCAACGCGCTGCTGCAGGCGAAGATGCGCGCCGGACTCTCGCCGCAGTCGGTCCACCACGTCCGCGCCGTGCTCCGCAATGCGCTCGGTCGCGCGATGAAGTGGAACCTGATCGCGCGGAACCCGGCCGCGCTCGCGGATCCGCCGCGCGTCGAGCAGTACCAGGCCGCGTACCTCACCGTCGACGGCGCGCGCGCCTTCCTCGAGGCCGCGAAGGGCGATCGGCTCGAGGCGCTCTACTCTGTCGCGCTCGGACTTGGCCTTCGTCAGGGCGAGGCGCTCGGGCTTAGCTGGCCGGACGTCGATCTCGACACCGGCACGCTGCGCGTGAGCCATTCGCTGCAGCGGATAAAGGGCGGCGGGCTGCAGCTGCTCGAGCCGAAGACGCGGCAGTCGCGGCGCGCGCTCGCGATGCCCGAGAGCCTCACGCGCCAGCTTCGCGCCCACCGCGCGCGCCAGCTCGAGGAGCGGGTGTTCGCGGGCGACCTGTGGCAGGACAGCGGGCTCGTGTTCACGACGCTGCAGGGCAGACCGCTCGGAGCGTCCCATGTCGTCAACGGGAGCTTCAGGCGCATCGCGCGCGCGGCGGGCGCTCCGGCGGGACTGCGGTTCCATGACCTGCGCCACTCGTGCGCCTCGCTGCTGCTCGCGCAGGGCGTCGCGGCGCGGACGGTCATGGATGTTCTCGGGCACTCGACGATTGCGATGACCGCGCGGTACCAGCACGTCGCCAGCGCGCTCATGGGCGAGGCGGCGAAGGCGATGGATCGCGCGCTCGGCTCGTGAGCGGTGGCTGTCAGGTGGGCTGTCAAAATGCTTACGGCGAGCGCTCACTCGCTCGCCGAGAAGGCCCGTAAACATTGACGATCCTCGCTGAGGCGACGACGGGGATCGAACCCGTGATCGCGGTTTTGCAGACCGCTGCCTTACCACTTGGCTACGTCGCCCTCGGGAGCGACGAGGCGCGCACGCACCGGCATCGCCGCTATCCACAGATTATGTCGGGTGGCGCTCGACAGGACGCGGAGTGCTGGCGCTACGCGCTCGCTGCGAGGGCCTCCACGCCCGTGGCGAGCTGCTCGCTGCCATCCAAGCGATACGCCGCGGCCAGGAGACGTCCCTTGTCCCGCGCGTCATCGGCCAGGCCGATCGCCGAGGCCACTTCGATGAGGAGCAGTTGCGCATCCCGCTCGTTCCCGCCGCGTCCGATGTACTCGAGCAGCATGTCGGAAGCCGCGTAGAGCTTGCGCTCCGCGAGGAGCGCGCGGGCGCCTGGCGTCACCGCATCATCGAGCATCGCCTGAGCCCCTCCCTCCGACGTTGGGAGCGACGCGGCCGCGGCAGCCGCGGCCGGTCCGTCGGTGCCCTGCGCGACAGCTTCACGCCGGGCCGCGACGAGCCCCGGGTCCTGCGCCTCATCGAACGCGGACGAGGGCTCGGCCTGCGAGCGCAGCGAGACATCGAGCGCGAGTACAGCCGGGTGGTCTCCCAAGGTGTCGCGCGCGTACGCGATCTCGAGTTCCGCGCGGCGCGCATCGCCGTGCTGTAGGGCGAGTTCGACGAAACGCACGTACTCGCCGCGGGCGGCGTCCATGTCGCCGGCGTTCGCGTGCGCGGCGGCGAGGTGGCGGTGAGCGGGATGATCCAGCGGCGCGATTCGGACCGCTTCCTTGAGCAGGTCGATGGCTCCCGCGCGGTCACCCGCGCGCGTGAGCCGCACCGCACCGTCCCGCAGCGTCACCAGCGCCCGGTGTGGGTCGTCGAGTGCGAAGGCGGTCCGCGCGAGACCGAGATGGGCCGCGGCACCGCCGCCGCCGGCGATGATCTCGCGATAGGCGAGCTCGGCCTTCATGAGCTTGCCGTCCCTCGCCAGCGCGGCTGCCGCGTCGAGCGCCTCTTGGCCTCGGGCCACCGGGGCGCCGGCCGCGGGCACAAGACCGTTGCCGCACGCGAGGAGCGCCGCCGCAAACTCGGCCGCACGGGGGCCATCCATGAGACGAGCCGCGGACTTTTCGGCGTGCGCCGCGAGGTCAGGGAGGTGACGTGCCGACAATGTGTCCAGGGTCGCGGAGACGGCCGCGAGCTCGCGCCGTAGGAAGGCCGGGGCCGCCGGTCCGACGTAGCGCCTCGAGGTCACGAGGATCCGCTCCGCGAGGATGTTCACGACTCGCCTCCCGCCGCCGCCTCGCCTTCCTCGCTCTGCGCGTAGAAGCGAAGGGCGTTGAGGAGCCGGTCGAAGGCCGACGCGACCTCTCGAGTGATGTCGTCACCGGATTCTGTGTCGAATCGAGCGACGCCGAGGTCGATATCGCCGGTCGATACGAGGCTCGCCTGCCGCGTGAGCCGGCGCAGTGGGCGCACGAGCGAAGTGGTAAGCCAGATCCCGATGAGCATCGAGAGGATGATGCCGAGAAGTACGGTCAGGACCGCCTGCGTCGTAGCGTCGTCCGCGGAGCGCGTGTACGTGGCGAGCGGCACGGCGAGGACGTACGCCCAGGGCTTGGTCTGCAGGCGCGTCACGACGCCACGCTGCTCCGCGGCGTCGGCGCCAAAGGAGAACGCCGAGTTGCCGCCCGCCTTCAGACCATCGAGCGAGGTCCGTAGCGTCGGCAGCGGATCGACGACGAGCTGTTCGGGGGTCTTCAGGCCGAAGCGCTTGTCCGCGGCGAGCTTCTTCGCCGTGTCGGCGTCGATCGGCGCGATCGTCGTGTAGATGAGCGACTCTGCCTGCTCGCGGTGCCCCTTGGTCTCGGATACGGCGATGCGGATCCCGTAATCGTCCACCAGGAAGGAATGCGCGCCGGTGCCGACGGAATCGACGTCGCCCTCGACGATGCTCCACACGGCGGCGAGGTTCAGTCTCGAGCGCACGACAGCAAGCACTTGACCGGCCGCATTGCGGACCGGCGCGGAGAAGAACAACGCCGGCTTGTTGGTGATGACCGAATAACTCGGGTCACTGACGAACGGGGTGCCCGCCATCTTCGCGACGGTGAAGTACTCGCGGAACTTGACGCTCGTCCCTTCGTCAGTGGCGATCGACGCCGCCACGATCGTCCCGTCAAGGTCGACGACGGCGACCGATTCGTACTCGGGCGAGCGCGCCGCGGCCGACTTCAGCGCGTCACGGACGCTGGCGCGCAGTGCGGGATCGCCGGCGTTCTGCGCGAAACGCTGGACGTCGGGCAGCGTGCTGACAACGACGATGTCACCGAGCCGGTTCACCACGTAGGAGTCGATCGCGGCGGACGTCGACGTGTCGCGCTGCTGGATGTTCGTCACCCCCAGTTGGGTGAGATGCTCGCGCGTCGCGTTGATGGACACAGCGCTCACCAGGGCGATCGGCACCACCCCGACCACCAGGAGGGCCGCGAGCACCTTATGCCAGAAGGCAAGCCGGCTGGTGATGCGCATCGTCGCCTCCCGCCCTCGATGGACCGTCCAGTCGTATCCAACGCACGGGGAGGCGGGTAGTGACGCTGGGCGCTGATCCGCTCGGCTCCGCCGGCGGGGGGCGCTACCGGGCGGTCACCGGGGTCGCGCCGGACGCGACGGCTGGTCGGCCGGCCCGGCGGACGTCCCTCAGAAGGACGCGGAGCAGGCGCTTCGAGACCTCGAGCTCCTCGTGGTCGACGGGCGTGAGGCCGGCGCCGCGAGGGTCGACGCGCCACCAGCACTCGAATCCCCAGAGCCGCTCTTCTCCCACGCGCAGCCGCGGATACCCCGAGTCCGCATGGCGGGGCTCTCCTGTCTCGAGGTCGAAGTAGCCGTCGAAGACCGCGACCGCGCCGGTGCGATCGGGCTCGCCCTCGCGGCAATCGACGAGCACGACGCATTCGATACCGGGACGAAGCTCGTC
>JALYKU010000069.1 GCA_030774595.1 Chloroflexota bacterium
CCACGAGCGCGACCGCGACGATCACCGCCGCGACGGCGCCGGTCGACACGGCGATCCAGTCGATCCGCGGCATAGTGCGCTCTGGCAAGACTCCGATCCCGTCCGGACAAGAAAACCGATCCGCTCAGGCCGAGAGCGGATCGGCGGGTTCGCGAAAGGTGCCTTGGTTCAGGAACGAAAAGCGACGAGTTTCCTCGTCGCGGTGGAGTGAGTTACTTCTTCTTCGATGACTTCTTGGCGGACTTGGTGCTCTTCTTCGCGGCCGCCTTCTTCTTTGCGGGCATTGGATCACCTCCTCCTGGCCACGGTTGTTCCTATATAGACACACTCGCGAGAGCGATGTCAATACACATCGCGAGGGGAGACGACCCGTCGCGCCGCTACGTCGCCGCCGCTGGAGGCTCGTGGAGGCGAACGACGATGCGTTCGCGGAGCTCCTCCGGCGCGCGGCCGGAGGTATACGAGTCTCGGATGTGGTCGAGGAACCGCTGCTCGAAGACGAGATTGTCCTCGCAGCCGGCGCACTCGACGAGGTGCGCGCGCATCTCGGCAACGTCGGACTCGGCGAGCTCTTCGTCGAGGAACGCGTAGAGCCGTTCCATGCACTCGTTGCAGTCCAACTTGTTCGCTCCGCCCTCTTTCATTCGGCCGGACGCGGCATGCCGCGCACGGCGGCGATGCCCCTCTCGCGCGCGAGCTCGTAGAGACGCTTCTGCAGGAACTTCCTGCCGCGGTGCAGCCGCGACATCACCGTGCCGATCGGCACGTCGAGCATCTCCGCCATCTCCTTGTACGAGAAGCCCTCAACGTCGAGCAGAACCGTCGTTCGGAACTTCTCCGGCAGGTCCGCGAGCGCCGACTGGACCTGGTCGTCGACCGTATTGCGCAGCAGCTCCCCTTCGGGGTCGCCGGAGGTCGACGCCGCGTTCGGATCGGCCATGCGGCGGTAGAGCGACGCCTCGTCGACGTCGTCGAGCTCGGTCAATTCGGGCTGCGCCGAGCGGCGCCGGTACTGGTTGATAAACGTGTTCGTGAGGATCCGGAAGAGCCAGGCCTTCAGGTTCGTCCCCGGCGTGAACTGGTCGCGGAAACGCAGTGCCTTGATGTAGGTCTCCTGCACGAGGTCCTGGGCCTCGGCCTCCGAGCGCGTCATGCGCAGGCCCGTTCGGTACAGCGCGTCCAGGTACGACAGCGCCTGTTCCTCGAACTCATCACTCGCCATCCCCTGCGCTCACTCTAGAGGAACATTCGCCCTGGACCGGCGCATTCCAGAATGCCCTCGTGCGGTACCTCCGGTCGCGGATCCGGGCCATCGCGCGGCGACTCGACCGGGCGTACGGCACCCCGCCCGCGCCACGGCGCCTTCCGCCACTGGACGAGCTCGTGCTCACGATCCTGTCGCAGAACACCAGTGATACGAATCGGGACCGCGCCTACTCGGATCTGCGGCGAGCCTTCCCCACGTGGGACGACGTCGCGGACGCGCCGGTACCGGCGATCGCGCGCGCGATCCATCGCGGCGGCCTCGCGCCGACGAAGGCGCCGCGCCTCAAGGCCGCGCTCGCCGCCCTGCGGGAGCGCGGTGTCGCGCTCGGGGACGGCGCGCTGCTCGATTGGCAGGACGACCGCGCCCTCTTCGACCTCCTCGTGTCCCTACCCGGGGTCGGCCCGAAGACGGCGGCGTGCGTGCTGCTGTTCTCCTGCGGCCGTCCGTACTTCCCGGTGGACACCCATGTCCATCGGCTCGCCATCCGGCTCGGGCTCATGCCGCCCGCCGCCACGGCGGTCGCGACCCAGGTCGCGCTCCAGGCGGTCGTTCCGCCGGGGCTCGTCTACGAGGTGCACATGAACCTGATCCGCCACGGCCGTGAGGTCTGCGTCGCCCATCGGCCGTATTGCAGCGGGTGCGTGCTCGCGGATCTGTGCCCGCGGGTCGGTGTGGTGGCGCCTCGCTGACCCGCTGCCCCGCCACCACGTAGAAGTCGTCGATGAGACGTACCGCGCCGGTGCCCTGCGCCTGGAGCGTGGCAGGTCCGACCGCGCTCTCGGTGGACGGCGCGACCGCGGCCGACGCGCGCGGGCGACGCGGTGGCGACGCGTCTCTTCACCGAAGCCGGTACCGCGCTCGGTCGCGCGATCGCCGGTGCCGAGGTCCTGCTCGATCTCGACAGGGTGGTGATCGGCGGCGGGGTGGCTCTCGGCGCGTGGGATCTGATCGCGGACCCGCTGGAGGCCGCGCTCCGCGACACCGCGCGCCTCTCGTTCGCACGCGACATGCCGGTGGTGCGGCCCGGCAGTGACGTGTTCCCGACATGCCGCGATCGATGATCGTCGGCGCGGGGTGCTTGTACGTCGCGGAGCGCCGGCCGTGACGTCTTCCCCCCATACTTGGCGACCGGTGATCGTCGGCGCCTCGCCGCTCGGGGGCGCGGAGCCAGCTGGCGGTGACGCGCCCCGCACACGCCAGTGGCGCCCGCGCGACACTACCGTTCGTGGTGGGGTCGGCGGAGCCGCGGCGGTGACCGCGTACCGGATCGCGGTCATCCCCGGTGACGGTATCGGCAGAGAGGTCGTCCCGGTCGCGCTCGCCGCGCTGCGGCGCGCGGGGGAACTCACCGATCGTTTCCACGTCGAGACCACCGACCTCGATTGGTCGTGCGAGCGCTTCCTGCGCGAGGGCTCGATGATGCCGCCCGACGGCCTGCGCATCCTCGACGCGCACGACGCCATCCTCGTCGGCGCCGTCGGCTTTCCGGGCGTCGCCGATCACGTGAGCCTGTGGGGCCTGCTGCTCCCCATCCGCCAGGGGTTCGACCAGTACGTGAACCTGCGCCCCATTCGCGTGCTGCCCGGCATCGTCTCGCCCCTGCGCAACGGATCCGCCGAGACCGTGGACATGCTCTTCGTCCGCGAGAACACGGAAGGCGAGTATTCGGGCATCGGCGGGCGTTTTCATGCGGGCGCGCCGGAGGAGGTGGCGCTCCAGACCTCCGTCTACACGCGGCGCGGGATCGAGCGGGTCGTTCGCTTCGCGTTCGAGCGCGCGCGCGAGCGCAGTGGACGCCTGGCCTCCGCGACGAAGTCCAACGCGCTGCAGTATTCCGCGGTGCTCTGGGACGAGGTCGTGGCGGACATCGCCCGTGACTTTCCCGACGTCCGCTTGACGAAGTACCTCGTCGATGCCCTGGCGGCGCGCTTCGTCTACGCCCCGGAGACCGTCGACGTCGTCGTCGCGAGCAACCTCTACGGCGACGTTCTCACCGACCTCGGCGCGGCGCTGCAGGGATCCCTCGGCCTCGCGGCCTCCGCGAACCTCAACCCTGAGCGAACACATCCCTCGATGTTCGAGCCCGTGCACGGATCGGCGCCGGACGTCGCCGGCAAGGACGTCGCGAACCCGATGGCCACGGCGTGGGCCGGTGCGATGCTGCTCGAGCATCTCGGCGAAGCGGAGGGTGCTGCGCTCGTGATGGGCGCGATCGAGCACGTCGCGGCGCACGGTCCTCACACGCCCGATGTCGGAGGGACGAGTGGGACGCGCGCCGTCGGCGCGGCGATCGTCGCGGCTATGGGCAGCTGAGATCGCGCGCCGGGCGTTCCTCGGAATCGACGGTGGCCGCGTGTTCCTCTTCGGGAACGGCGGAAGCGCGGCGGACCCAGCACTTCGCGGCCGAGCTCGTGGGACGAGCGCGCCGCGAGCGGGGTCCGCTGCCGGCGATCGCGCAGACCCAGGATTCGTCGGTGCTCACCGCGATCGGGAACGACTACGAGTTCGGCGAGGTGTTCGCCCGCCCGCCGCGCGCGCTTGCCGACCCGAACGACATCGTCGTCGGGATCACCACCTTAGGGACGTCGGAGAACGTCGTGCGCGGTTTCGCCACCGGCCGAGCGCTCGGAGCGCTCACCGTCTCGCTGACCGGCGGCGACGGCGGCGCTGCGGCCGCCGCAGCGGACCATGTCGTGGTGCCTTCGGCCGTTACCGCCCGCATACATGAGATGCACGTGCTGCTCATCCACTTGTTGTGCGAGCTGGTCGACGACTGGGCGCTCGGCACCACCGACGAGCGGTCGCCGTGACCGCGTCCGAGACCAGGACGGCGGACCGGGCGGAGAGGAAGCGGACCGGGCGGAGAGGAAGGGAGCGCTGAAGGACAGAGCGCTCGTCGCGACCGGCAGGTGAGCAGCTCAGCTCGAGTGAGCGGGAGCTCGCGCGCTTGGTGGCCACCGGGATGACGAACGGTGAGATCGCGAGGCGCCTGGTGCGAGCCACATTCGCAACAAGCTCGGCGCGCGCAACCGCGTCGACCTCGCGCGATGGGTCGAACTTCGACCGTGGGTTGATTCAAGTCTGCTGGGGAGGCACGATCCTCAACTGACGTAGCCTGTGGGCGCAGTGATGCGGACGCGTTTCACCGATCTCGTGGGTGTCCGCCACCCCATCGTCCTTGGCGGGATGTCGGGAGGCACCTCGCCCGAGCTCGTCGCCGCGGTCAGCAGCGCCGGCGGCCTTGGCATCTACGGCGCGTCGCAGCGCGTCTGGCCTGGAGCGGCGTTGGGCGCGGCGGAGATCCGATCCCTCGGCGAGCGGATCCGCTCACTCACGACGGCACCCTTCGGACTGAACCTCCTTCTCTTCGACGCATCTCTCGAGGACGTCGAGACGCTGCTCGCGTGCCGGCCACGCGTGCTCTCCACGGCGTGGCGGCGGCGGGACCAGGATCTGCGGGCGATCGCGGAGCGCGTCCACGGCTCAGGCGTGCTGTTCATGCACCAGGCGGACACGCTCGACGAAGCGAAGCGCGCCGCCGAGGCGGGTGCCGACATCGTCGTCGCGCAGGGCACCGAGGGTGGCGGGCACGTCGGGCTGATCGCGGCGCTGCCGCTGGCGCGCATGGTCGTCCGAGCGCTGTCACCGCTCCCGGTCCTCGTTGCCGGCGGGATCGCTGACGGGGCGGGGATCGCGGCGGCGCTCGTGCTCGGCGCGGATGGTGCGCTGCTGGGCACGCGATTCCTCGCGACGGTCGAGTCGCCCCTCCCGGATGGATACAAGCGTGCCATCGTCGAGAGCGACGGGCACGACACGCTGCTCTCTGAGATCCCCGACATCGCGAGCGGCCGGGTGTGGCCCGGCGCGTACGCGCGCGTGCGACGCAACGCGTTCGTCGAAGCCTGGGCCGGTCGCGAAGGGGAGCTGCGCCGGCGGTGGCCCGACGTGCAGAGTCAGCTGCGGGCCGCGCGCGAGGCCGGCGATGCCGCGCACGGCAGCCTGCTCATCGGTCAGGATGCCGGGCTGATCGACGCGATCGAGCCGGCCGGCGCGCTGGTCGCGCGGCTCGCCGCCGAGACGGAGGACATCCTGCGCCGACGCGGGCCCGAGGTGCTCACCTAATGCGTGCGCCGAACGGCGTCCCGAGTCACCTGAGCAGGGCGGGCAGTTCCTCGAGTGAGTGAATCTCGAACTCCGGGACCAAGCGGTCGTCATTCACAGCCCCGGTTCGATTGACCCACACGCATGCAAGCGAGGCGGCCTTGCTCCCGGCGACGTCGCGCTCAAGGCTGTCGCCGATGGCAAGTGCATCGGTCGCGGCGACGCCAAGCCGGTCCAAGGTAGCGGTGAAGATCCGTGCGTCAGGCTTCCCGAAGCCGACTTCGCTCGACGCCACGACGACAGGGAAGTAGCGCTCGAGCCCGGTGGCGGTGAGCTTCAGCCACTGCACGTCTACCGGTCCGTTCGTCGCCACGGCGAGCCGGTATTGGGGCGAGAGCTCCTCGAGAACGCGGATCACGTCCGGGTACGGCGGGCAACGAACGCGAAGCCGCCCGCGGAACGCTGCGTCGAGTTCAGCAACGAGCGCACCCGCATCGCGAAGGCCTACTGTGCTCAAACCACGGGACCAGGACTCTCGGCGATACTGCGGTGCCCACTCGCGGAGATGTCGGAGTTCGCCAGCGTCGCCGGGAAAATCGCTCAGAAGGCTCGTCGGCGAACCGATGCCTACGCGCGCGCAGTAATCGCTTACCCCTGACCCCAGCCAGAGCTCTTCCGCAACGCCGAACACGGCGCGGCGCAAGCTTTCTGCGCTGAAGCCGTGATGCAGGGCGGTATCGGCGACGGTGTCCATGAAAGCGGTCTCGCAGTTCGGCATTTCCGGGACGAGGGTGTTGTCGAGGTCAAAGAGGAGAGCCTGCAGAGCCATCAGGAACTGCCGCTAACTCTGATCGTTCGCGCCGAGCGACCGTAGAACGCGTCCTAGCGCGTTGTAGAGGGGTTGGGGATTCTGGCTCAGCCCGGTTGATGACCGCCCGGGACGTATTCAACGACGAGACGCCGCAAGGCCATCTGGTATCGGAGCACGTCGTCTTCCCTAAGTGGACTCCATCCTCCTCCGGTGGCCTTGAGGACAAGGACCGGACAACTCAGCTCCGGTAGCCGCGACCAGAACTCGGTCGCGGTGCCGACCGATTCCTCGACGGTGCGAGCGATGCCATCTCGGCCCAGGACGATCGGGAGATCAGCAGGTGCCCGTGGCACAGGAGCCCGAGCAGGAGGCGCTCGAGTAGCTGGCCCTGGCCGACCATGAACCTTGCGGAGTTCGGCAGATACGGCGCGTGATCACCTCGTGCGCTTTGGCAAGTTCCGCCGTGGGGAGGGCTGCTGGAATCGTCATGGCGAGGTGTCGATAGTAGGTGGCGGCCTCCGCTCGTCGCCGCGCGAGCAGCGGCGCTCCGCAGCACACTCCTCGCGTCGATCGCGTTAACGCCTGGCTGGTCGCGGCCTTGAGTGTCGCTCTGGCGGACCTGTCCGGTAGACTCGTCCTTCCAGCCGACGTAGCTCAGCCCGGTAGAGCAGCGGTTTCGTAAACCGCCGGTCGCCAGTTCGAGTCTGGCCGTCGGCTCAGAATTCCTTCGGAAATCGCGTGTCTCAGGCGTACTGCGAGGTAGAGGGCCGGTCGCGTGCAGCAACCGTGCAGCAACCAGGAATGGCTCCTCAGGACGAACCCGTCGCGGTCCCGAGCTCCGTCACGCCGGTGGCGCCCAACCCCTGCGGAGCTGAGTGACGGGGTCGGAGCAGCGGATGAGACGAACGGTCGTAGCCAAGTTCGAGGCGCCGGGCCGCGAGCGACGGCGGCACGGCTGACAGCCGAATCCCCACAGCAGACCGACACGACTGGACGCGGACCCTTGTCGGCGCAGGGAGAATTGGCGGATACCAAAGGCGGTCACGCGCACGTTCCTTTTCGCGGACCTGCGGGACTACACGAGCTTCGTCGAAACCCGGGGCGACGCCGCCACGGCGAAGCTCCTGAAGGCGTACCGCTCGATCGTGCGCCCGGCGGTGGCTGCGACCCGCGGGGCGGAGATCCACACCGAGGGAGATAGCTTCTACGTTGTCTTCCCGACGCCAAGTGCGGCGATGCGCTGCGCGATTCGGATACAGCGAGCTGCGCGTACCCATTCGCGCAAACACGCCGAACTCGGGCTGCGCATCGGCATCGGAGTCAACACCGGCGAGGCGGTCGTGCATGAGCGCGGGTTCGTCGGGTCGGCGGTGATCGTCGCCGCGCGCCTGGCGCAGCAAGCCACGGCCGGTCAGGTGTTGGTCACAGACACGGTTCGCTCACTCGTACGGACCAGCGGGCTGGCGCCACTGCGGGACGTGGGGGCGTGGACGCTCAAAGGGGTATCCGAGCCGGTGCGGGTCTTCCAAGTGGACCTCGCCGAGGGCTCGACCGCCCGCGCACTCGCACCGGCGCTGGGCCTACCAGCGATGTTGCAGCTCACGCCAGTCAGCCCGACCAGCGGGCTCGTGGTATGCCCCGAGCTCGTCCAGCGGGAGTCAGCGCTCGAGACGCTGCTCGAGCATCTCCGTGCGGCCGCGGCCGGCGAGAGCCGCATCGTGGCCGTGTCCGGCGAGGGCGGTGTGGGCAAGAGCCGACTCGTTCGTGAGCTGGCGCGTCTTGCTCTGCCGGACGGCTTCTACGTCTTCGGTGGGCGATCGCAACCGACGGGCGCACCGTATGAGGCATTCATCGCGGCGCTGCGACCCTACGCGCACCGTCGCGGGACTGAGATCCTCAAGCGATTACTCGGCGCCCTGGCCCTCGAACTCCGGCGGCTGCTCCCCGAAGTGGAGATCGGGGATCCGGCCGAGAGCACCGGCACGCCGGATGAGGAGCGTCGCGAGCGCTTCCTCCGGACGATCCAACTGCTACTCGAGGATGCAGCCGCGCAGCGGCCGGTCCTGCTCGTGATCGAGGACTTCCACGATGCCGACGTCGCCAGCCGCGATCTGCTGCGATACATCGCGACGAACTTCCGCGCCGGAATCTGCATACTCGTGACGTATCGCGATGAGGAAGTCGGGCCCGCGCATCCTCTGCGCGCGCTGCTGACCGAGCTCGACCGCGAACGCCGCCTCGCGCGCGTCCAGCTCCTGCCACTGGACGGCGCCGGCGTCGAGCGGATGACTGCCGCACTGCTCCCGGGACGCGAGGTGTCCACGCTCGCACGCGCGGTCTTCGATCGGTCCGAAGGTGTGCCGTTCTACGTCGAAGAGCTCCTGAAGACGGCGCTTGATTCCCTCGACACCGTGGCCCTGCCTCGCACCGTCGCCGACTCCGTCCGGCTACGCGTCGCGCGCCTGGTCGAATTCCGCGGCGCCGGCGTGGCCGACCTGCTCGAGGCCGCCGCGGTCGCCGCCGTGCCGCTCGGCTACGACGTGCTCGCGCATCTCTCCGGTCGACCGGAGGCCGAATTCTCGGCCGATCTCGCCGCCGCGATCGACGCGCAGCTGCTCGAGCGTCCCCCGACGAGAACCGAGCTGTATCAGTTCCGCCATGCCCTGACGCGTGAGGCGCTCGAGGCCGGCATTTCGCCCGCACGCAACCGCCGGCTCCACGCGCGGGTCGCGGAAGCGCTCGAGGCACTGGGAGACACCGGTTCGCGGGCGACACTGCTCGCGCGGCATTTCGCCGCAGCCGGCGTACCGGCGAAGGCGCTCAGCTATGCGCGCAAGGGCGCAGAGCACGCGATCAGCGTCGGTGCCTACGGCGGAGCGATCGACCTGCTCCGCGACGCGGTCGTCATGGCGAGCGGCATGAGCGAAGAATCCGACATCATGGAAGAGCTCGCCGTCGCGCTCCAGGCGGCGGGCCGCGCAGCCGAAGCCGAGGAGACGATCCAACGCGCCCGTGAGCTGGCACGCCGGGCGCGGGACCACGACCGGATCGCCCGGCTCGACATCCGGCTGGGCGCGGTGCTCCAGATGCAGGGGCGCCGCGCCGACGCGATCAGCGTCACGAAGAGGGCCGTATCGGCGCTCGAGTCGCAGCCGGGCTCGTTGCTCGCCGAGGCCATCGCGTTGCAGGCGTCGCTCGCATACGCGGAGAACGATGCCGAGCAAGCGAATGCGCTCGCCAAACGGGCGCTGGCGCTCCGTCGGGGACGCGTCGCGGCACGCGTCCGGGTCAGCGCCTTGACGACGCTCGGGGCCGCCGGCTCGCGTATCGGAAATCCCAGGTGGCGTGAAAAGCTCGAGGAAGCGATCCGCCTCGGCGTCGACACGGATCAACCGACAGAGGTCGCGAACGCGTACCTCGAGCTTTCGCGCGCACTACAGCTGAGAGGTGATTGGGACGGCGCACGGATCGCCGCCCAGGAGGGCGCGGAGATCTCACGTAGCAGCGGAGTCGAATTCGCCCAAGCCGCGCTGCTCGCACAGCTCGCCTTCGTCCTGATCACCCAGGGCCGATATCAAGAGGCACGCCATGCCGCAGAGCAGGCGGTCGCGATCGCGCCGCCCGACACCGTCGCTTACGCCGCAGCCAAGACGGTGTTGGCGGACGCGCTGACGATGCTGGGTGAGCACGCCACGGCGCTCGCACTGCACGAGGAGCTGACGCCGCACCTCAGTCGCGCCGATCCCGAACGTCGCGTCTTCATGCTTGGTTCTCGCGCCCGCGCGGAGCTGGGCCTCGGTCGGGTCGATGACGCTTGGCGTTCCGCGAAGGCAGGCATCGAACTGGCCGGCAGCGTCCTCCGCGGCACCGGGATCACCGCGTTCCTCATCGCGGGCGACGTGGCTGAACTGCGTCGCGACCCGACTGTGGTCCGCGAGGTGATCGAGGCGTTCGAGCGCCAATTCGCCGGTCGGGATAGCCCGCACATCCGCGTCGTCCGTGCCGAACTCGCCGCGATACTGGCGACGTGCGAGGGCGCCGACAGCGCGGCCGCATATTCGTCCGTGGCGCGGGAGTACGCGGCACTGGGCGTTCCGGTGCGAGCCGCGTACCGTCGCGGGACAGCCGCGATCGCGATGGTTGCCCAGGCTGGGGAGAGCGCGGCGGCTCGCGTCGAGCTCGAAGCCGTGCGGGCGGAGCTCCTGGACCGCGGGGCGCTGCGGTACGTCTCGGCCATCGACGCCGCACTCGCGCGTAAGGGGCGCGACCGCAAACCGACCGAGATCATCGGCGAGCGCGACCTCCGCGTCGCAGAGCTGCTCGCGCGCGGGTTCACCGACACCCGTATCGCGGCCGAGGTCGGCGTCTCGACGCGGCAAGCCTCGGCCGCGACCGCGCGGCTCAAGGCGAAGCTCGGCGTATCCCGGCGGTCACAGGTCGCCGCGTGGGCCGTCCAGCGCGCCAAGACCGCTCGATCGGCGGAGGCCTACGCGGGCTGACTCAGGGCATGTTCATGCAGACGACCGTTGAGGTGCGCTTCACGTAATGGCGCCCGCTGGCGTCGTTCAAGTTACGAAGGGTGTTGATCCACTCCCCGATGTGGCGTGTCTCGTCGCCCCTCGGCTGGGTCCACGCGCAGGAAACATCCGCCAGACAGTCGATCTCCCCGAGGCCGACGTGCACGCCGTGGACATCGAACCCGGTCGGACGTGGCGCGTTGAGGAAGTCCCTTCGGGCATTGAAGATGTCCACGCTGGGCTCGAGCCAGATCGCGACGTGCGCGACGATCCCCGCGGTGTGCAGTTCCGTATGGACACTGTGTGCGGCGCTCTGCGCTGGCATTCCTCGCCTCCCGTATTTTCTGAGCGGTTACTACGCTGGCCCGCACGCGCCGTCAATTGCAAGATGCGCAAGCCTATCGACGGGGCTGCCGTCGGCCATCTTCTTCGGGCTGGCCTGGGGACTGGTTCGGGACATAAAACTGATCTGGAAGCTGGGTCAGCGATTGGGCCGATCCACGCGTGCATCCCCGATCATTCAGCGTCCGCCGTATCGACCGTCTCGCCGAAGGCTGGTCGAGCGTCAAGAGTCCCCTCTCCCGGCGTAAAGTTGAGCGCCGCCGAGTTGATGCAATACCGCATGCCGGTCGGGCGTGGGCCGTCCGGGAAGAGGTGGCCGAGGTGAGAGCCACAATTGCTGCATGCGACCTCGGTGCGCCGCATCCCGAGGGCGC
>JALYKU010000070.1 GCA_030774595.1 Chloroflexota bacterium
GCGTCCGCTCGCCGCCGGGGATGCGATACCACTCGGCGCCGGGATGGCGGACGCGGGCCGTGCCGGCACCCGCGCCGCCCCACCCCTCTACGGCGGCCCGCTTCGCGCGATGCGGGGCCCCCACGGCGAACGTTTCCAAGGCGAAGCATTCGCGGAATTCTTCGCTGCGGACTTCACCGTGCGCGCAGACAGCGACCGCATGGGTGTGCGGCTCGAGGGCGCGCCGATCGCCGGAGAGGGCGACGAGATCCTCACATGCGGACTGGTGGCGGGCGCGATCCAGATCCCTCGCGGCGGCGCCCCGATCGTGATGCTTGCGGATCACCAGACCACCGGCGGTTATCCCGTCATCGCGACGGTGATCGCCGCGGACGTCGGCCGAGCGGCTCAGCTGGTCCCGGGGGAGCGGGTCCGTTTCGTGGAGGTGGATCGCGAGGAGGCCGTCGCCGCGCTTCGCGAGACGTTGCGGCCGATGGCCGAGGTCGCCTGACGGAGCGCGACCATCCCGAGCGCCGCTTCCATCGCCTCGGCGCCCTTGTTCCCGGCGCGACCTCCGGCGCGCGCTCTCGCTTGCGCCCTCGTGTCGCAGGTGAGCACGCCGAACGGGATGGCGACGGCGCGGTCGAGCGAGAGCCTCATCAGGCCGTGCGCGACGGCGCGGGCGAGGACGTCGAAGTGCGGTGTCTCGCCACGCACGAGGCAGCCGATCGGGACGATGGCATCGTAGCGCCCGCCATCGGCGAGCATCGCGACCGCCGCCGGCAGCTCGAACGACCCCGACACCTCGAATCGATCGACGCTCGCGCCGGCACCCCGTGCCGCCGCCATCGCGCCCTCCGCGAGCCGATCGGTGATGTCGGCGTTCCAGCGCGCCACGACGATCGCGGTCCGCGCCGCGCGGGGCGAGGCTCCCGCGCGCGCCGGCCGTTTCCCGGCTATGGGTCCTCCCCGCCGATCACGGAAAGGAGGTGGCCCATCTTCCGCCGCTTGGTGCGCAGGTATTCACGATTGGCCTGGCGCGCGGGCGCCTCGAGCGGCACGCGCTCCGTCACCTCGAGTCCGTAGAGCGAGACCATCTTGTGCGGATTGTTCGTGAGCAGGCGCACCCGATGCACCCCGAGGTGGTCGAGGATCTGCACGCCGATGCCGTACTCGCGCTGGTCGGCCTTGAAACCAAGGCGCTCGTTGGCCTCGACGGTGTCGAGCCCCTGGTCCTGGAGCGCGTACGCGCGGATCTTGTTCATCAGTCCGATGCCGCGGCCCTCTTGCCGCAGGTACAGCAGCACCCCTCGCCCTTCCTCGGCGATGCGGGCGAGCGCGGCATCGATCTGATCGCCGCAGTCGCAGCGGAACGACCCGAAGACATCCCCGGTCAGGCATTCGGAGTGGACGCGCACGAGCACCGGCTCGCCGTCGGCGACGTCGCCCATGGTGAGCGCGACGTGCTCGGCCTCGGTCGTGCCGTAGCGCGCGCGATATCCGTGGACGGTGAAGTCGCCGTGGACCGTCGGCAGGCGCGCGATGGCGATGCGGTCGACGAGCCTCTCGCGTCCCATCCGGTAGGCGATCAGGTCCTTCACCGTGATCATCCGCAGCCCGTGGCGCTTGGCGAAGCGGGTGAGCTCGGGAAGCCGGGCCATCGAGCCGTCGGGCTTCGTGCTCTCGCAGATGACGCCCGCCGGCGCAAGCCCGGCGAGTTGGCAGAGATCGACCGCCGCCTCGGTCTGACCCGCGCGGACGAGCACACCACCCTCGCGCGCGCGGAGCGGGAAGACATGCCCCGGTTTCACCAGGTCCTCCCGCCGCGTCGTGGGATCGGCGAGCAGCCGTATGGTGCGGGCGCGATCGGCGGCGCTGATGCCGGTCGTGATCCCGGCGCGCGCGTCGACGCTGATGGTGAACGCCGTCCCCAGGCGCGCCTCGTTGCGGGCGACCATCTGCGGGATGTCGAGCTCCTCGAGACGCTCGCCGGTCATCGGGACGCAGACGACGCCGCTCGCGTACTTCCGGATGAAGGCCACATCCTCGGCGCGGCAGCTCTCGGCCGCCATCACCAGGTCGCCTTCGTTCTCGCGGTCCTCGTCGTCCATGACGATGACCATCTTGCCTGCCGCGATGTCCGCGACGGCGTCTTCGATATCCGCGAAGGGGGACTTCATCGCATCCTCGCCTCGAGCAGGCGCTCGACGTACTTCCCAATGATATCGACCTCGACGTTGACGACCGAGCCCTCGCGCAGGGCACCGAGCGTGGTCCGCTCCGCCGTATGCGGGATCAGGGCGAGCTCGAACGCGGTGCGGTCGATCGACGCGATGGTGAGGCTCGCGCCGTCGAGCGCGATGAAGCCCTTTTCGACGACGTAGCGCGCGAGCGCCGGTGGCAGCGCGAAGCGCAGGCGGGCACCGTCGCCGGCGGTCTCCCGCTCCAGCAGCGTCGTCGTTCCATCGACGTGCCCCTGCACGATGTGTCCGCCCAACAGCGTCGTCGGCATCGCCGCGCGCTCGAGGTTCAGCCGGCCTCCCGCCGCGGCCGCGCCGAGCGATGACCGCGACAGCGTCTCCGGCACCACGTCCACGGTGAAGCCGGCCTCGTCGCGCGCCGTCACCGTGAGGCACGTCCCCGCGACGTTCACGCTGTCGCCGACCGAGAGGCGCTCCAGGATCCGCCGGCATGAGACCTCGAGCCGCGCGCCCGATGCGGTATCGACGACCCGGCGGACGAAGCCGACCTCCTCGACGATCCCGGTGAACATCAGCCGTCGCTCCGTGCGAGGTATGCGGAGATCGCGATGTCCTGGCCGAGCCGCCTGACCTTGACGTCGCGAAGACCCGAGGCCGCCGCGAGCCTCTTCAGCGCCGTCGGGCCGTCGCCCCCGATGACGGGCGCGACGAGGAACAGCACCTTGTCCACGAGGCCGGCACCCAGCAGGCTGCCGGCGATCCGCGGGCCGCCTTCGGCGAGCACGCTGTTGACGCCCTGGTCGCCGAGCCATTTCAGCACGGCGCGAAGGTCGAGGCCGTCGGCCGTGCGCGGGAGTCGCACCAGCGACACCCCCGCCCCCCGCAGGCGGTTCGTACGTCGCGGATCGGCCTCGCGCGCGACGAAGATCACGGTCCGTTGCGGGTCGGGCGATCGCACGATCTTGCTCGTCGTCGGCGTACGCCCCTCGGTGTCCACGACGACCCGCAAGGGGTCGCGGCCACGCTGTTCGCGGACCGTGAGCGCTGGATCGTCGGCCAGGATGGTGCCGATGCCGACCAGGACCGCATCGAGCCGGTCGCGAAGCGCGTGCACCTCGCGGAGCGCGCGCTTTCCCGAGAGGTAGCGCCGTCCCGCGACGGCGGCGCGTCCGTCGATGGTCGTGGCGAGCTTCAGCAGGACGAATGGGCGGCCCGAGCGCATCCGCGTGAGGAATCCTTCGTTCAGCCGGGCGGCTTCGTCCGCGAGCATCCCCTCATCGACCCGGATGCCGGCCTGCCGCAGCGCACGGAACCCTCGGCCGTTCACTTTCGGGTAGGGATCGCGCAGCGCCGCGACGACCCGGGCGATGCCCGCGCCGATCACGGCGTCGACGCATGGCGGGGTCCGCCCGCGGTGGCTGCACGGCTCGAGCGTGAGGTACAGCGTCGCGCCGCGCGCCCGCTCGCCCGCCGCGCGCAGGGCGTTGATCTCGGCGTGGGGCTCGCCCGCCGCGCGGTGAAATCCTTCACCCACGATCTCGTCCCCCGCCACGATCACCGCGCCGACCATGGGGTTCGGGCTGGTCCGCCCGGCCGCGCGCTTCGCCAGCCGCAGCGCGCGCCGCATGAACCGCTCCTGCGCATCGCCCGCATCGCCGTCGCCGACGTCCGTCACGCCGCAACGGTAGTTTCCCCGCCGCCTGCGGGCGAGTCATTGCATAAATATCCAAAGCGCGCATAATTCACCGATGCGCACGAAGGTCGCCGTGGTGGGCGTGACGGGCTACGCGGGCGGCGAGCTCGCGCGGCTGCTGCTGGGCCACCCGGAGGTGGAGCTCGTCGCGGTGATCGCGCGCTCGCGGCAGGGCGATCGGCTCCGCGAGGTGCAGCCCCACCTGCACGCCGCGCCCGAAGGCCTGCGCGTCGGCTCGGACCCAGGCGACGCCGAGGTGATCTTCACCGCGCTTCCGGCGGGAGAGGCGGCCAAGCTCGCTCGAGGGTGGCTCGGCGAGGGCCGCGCGATCATCGACGTCGGGAGCGACTTCCGCTTGAAGGATCCGTTGGCCTACGACCGCTGGTACGGCTACGCGCACCCCGCACCGGAGCTTCTCGCGCGGTCGGTCTACGGGCTCACCGAGTTCGCCCGCGACGAGCTTCGTTCGGCGCGGCTGATCGCGAACCCCGGCTGCTATCCGACCGCGTCGCTCCTCGCGCTGGCGCCGGCGATCCGCGCCGGGCTCATCGGCGGCGACATCGTGGTGGACGCGAAGGCGGGGGTCTCCGGTGCGGGCCGTGTTGTCGACGAGTCGTTCCTGTACGGCAGCATCGACGGCAGCGTCCGAACCTACGGCGCTCCCCGGCACCGGCACACGCCAGAGATCGCGCAGCAGGTGGCGGCGCTGGGCCAGGTGGCGGCCCGTGTGACGTTCACGCCTCACCTGGTGCCCATGACCAGAGGGCTGATCGCGACGTGCTACGGCACGCTCCGCGATGGCGTCACGCCGGCGATCGTGGCCGACGCCTACGCGCAAGCGTACGCGGACGAGCCATTCGTGCGCGTGCTGGACGCATTCCCGGCCAGTAAGGCGACGCTCGGAAGCAACTGGTGCCTGGTCCACGCGGTGGTGGATGAAGCGGCAGGGCGGCTCATCGCCGTCGCGGCCATCGACAACCTCGTGAAGGGCGCCGCGGGCTCGGCGATACAGAACCTGAACGCGAGCCGCGGGTATCCGGAAGCGCGCGGCCTCGAGGCGCTCCCGCTGTGGCCATGAGCGAGGGGCGCGGCGTCACGTTCGCCCGCGGCTTCACGGCAGGCGCGGCGATGGCAGGCGTGAAGGACGGCGCCTCCGAGCGTCTGGACGTGGCTCTCGTCGCGTCATCGGCTCCCTGCAGCGCGGCCGGCGTGTTCACGACGAACCAGGTGATCGCGGCGCCGTGCGTCATCACGAAACAGCACCTCGGCCGCGGACCGCTGAGGGCGATCGTCGCGAACTCAGGGAACGCCAACGCGTGCACCGGGCCGCAGGGCGAGCGCGACGCGATCGCGATGGCCTCCGCGGCGGCCGCGATGCTCGGTGTGTCGCCCCACGAGGTCGCGGTCGCGAGCACCGGCGTGATCGGTGTCCCGCTTCCGGCCGAACGGATCGCCGCGGCGCTTCCCGGTATCGAGCTGTCCGTCGGTGGCTGGGACGCGGCATCCCGGGCGATCATGACGACGGACACCCGCCCCAAGGTGGCGCAGCGCGAAGTGGCGCTGCAGCGTGGAAGCGTGCGCGTGGGGGGCATCGCGAAGGGCGCGGGAATGATCCATCCGAACATGGCCACGCTCCTCGCCTTCGTCACGACGGATGCGCTGGCGGACAGAGCGGAGTTGCAGGCGATCCTGCGCGGCGCAGCCGACGTCACGTTCAACACGATCTCCGTCGATGGAGACATGAGCACCAACGACACGCTCCTGCTCCTCGCGAACGGCGCGTCGGGCGTGAGCGTCGCGGATCGAGACCGGCATGCCTTCGCCGATGCGGTGACCGCCGTCTGCGACGATCTGGCGCGCGCGATCGTCGCCGATGGTGAAGGCGTGACCAGGGTGTTCGCGGTTCGAGTGCAGGGCGCCGCCACCGCGGCCGACGCCACCCTGGCGGCGCGCGTCATCACGACATCCAGCCTCGTGAAGACAGCGATCCACGGTGGGGATCCGAACTGGGGGCGGATCCTCGCGGCGGCAGGCCGCTCGGGCGCGCGAGTGGACGCGCGGCTCGCGAGCGTGCGCATCGGCAGCATCCCGGTATACGCCAGAGGAGAGCCGTGCGCGGTCGCCGACGCCGCGGTGCGCGCCGCGTTCGCAACCTCGATCGTCGAGATCGAGCTCGACCTCGGGTTGGGCGACGGCGAGGCGCAGGCCTGGGGTGGCGACCTCTCGGCCGAGTATGTCCGCATCAACGCCGACTACACGACCTGACCCGGTGCTGGCCTCCACCCGTCGCGACATCGTGGTGCTCAAGGTCGGCGGCTCCGTGAGCGTCGAGGCCGACACGGCGCTCGCGGCCATCGCGTCGCTCCACGACGGAGGCCATGAGCTCGTGGTTGTGCACGGTGGAGGACCGCTCGTCAGCGAGTGGACGAAGCGCCTCGGGCTCGAGACGCGCTTCGTTCGCGGGCTCCGCGTCACGGACGAGGCGACGAGAGACACCGCGCTGGCTGTACTGGCGGGCCTCGCGAACAAACGGATCGTGGCCGCGCTTTTGGCGCGCGGGGTCCCGGCCGCCGGGATCTCCGGCATCGATGGCGGCACCTTCAGGGCCGCTCGCGAGGAGCCGTCGCTCGGTCTCGTCGGCAGGATCGAGCTGGTCGACAGCTCGCTCGTGGAAGAGATGCTCGACGCCGGACGGGTGCCCGTCGTGGCGCCCGCCGCGATCGACGCGAGCGACGGGGCGCTCCTCAACGTCAACGCCGACGCGGCCGCCGGCGCCATCGCAGCGAGCCTCCCGGCGCGCCTGCTGGTCTTCATCACCGATGTCCCGGGCGTCCGGTCGAAGGACGGCACGGCGATCCCGCGCCTGGACGCCAGGGCGGCCCGCGAGCTCATGGCCGACGGCACGATCGGCGGCGGGATGCTGCCGAAGGTCGAGGCGTGCCTTCTGGCATCGGCGACGGGCGGCCGTGCCGCGATCCTGTCGGCGAAAGGCGTCGAGGGGATCGAACGCCTCCTCGCGGGGGAGGCCGTGGGGACCGTCTTCGATGCGTGATCCGCTGACCCGCAAGCGCCACCGCCAGCAGGCCCTCGCGCGGCTCGTCTCCGAGCAGGGCCACGCGACGCAGGCCGAGCTCGTCCGCGCGCTGAGGCAGGCGGGGTTCGCCGCGACGCAGGCCACGGTGTCCCGCGACATCGTGGAGCTCGGGCTGGTGAAGGTCGCCCGCGACGGTCACCACGCGTACTCGCCGCCCACCGCGCCGCCCGTGGGGGGCGGGGTGGAGCGCCTGCGGCGGTTCTGCGAGGACTACCCGGTCGAGGCATCGCCGGCGGGAAGTCTGATCGTGCTGCGGTCGCTGCCCGGCACCGCGAACGCGCTCGGCGCGGCCTTCGATGCGGCTTCGTTCGCCGAGGCCGTCGGGACGATCGCGGGCGACGACACCGTGTTCGTCGCAGTCAAGCGTGAGCGCGACGGGCGCGCGCTGGTCGGGCGCCTCGCGTCATTCGGCGTGCGGAGGTCACGATGAAGGATGGCGGTCCCTCAGCCGGGGAGACGTGCGTGCTCGCGTACTCGGGCGGACTCGACACCTCCGTCGCGGTCGCGTGGCTGCGCGAGACGCACGGCTTTGAGGTGGTCACCTGCACGGGCGACCTGGGCTCGGTGAAGGACCTCCCCGGCGTGCGGCGGAAGGCGCTGCGCAGCGGTGCGCGGAAGGCGATCGTGCGGGACCTCCGCGACCTGTTCGTTTCGTACTTCGTCTGGCCCGCGCTGCAGGCGGACGCGCTGTACGAGGATCGGTATCCCCTCGCGACGGCGCTCGGCCGTCCTCTGCTGGCCAAGCTGCTCGTCGATGCGGCCCGCGAGGAGGGCGCGCGGTTCGTCGCGCACGGCTGCACCGGCAAGGGCAACGACCAGGTGCGCTTCGACCTCGCCGTGGGGGCGCTTGCCCCGGAGATGACGGTCATCGCGCCGATGCGCGGCGGGATGAACATGACACGCGAGGAGGAGATCGACTACGCGAAGGCCCACGGCATCCCCGTGCCCGTCACCAAGCGCAGCCCCTACAGCGTGGACGAGAACCTGTGGGGGCGCTCGATCGAGGCGGGAGTGCTCGAGGATGCGTGGGGCGCTCCGCCTCGCGACGTCTATCGCTGGACCGTCGATCCCGACGAGACGCCGGCGAAGGCCCGTGAGATCGTCATCGGGTTCCGCGAGGGGATCCCGTTCTCGCTCGACGGCCGCGAACTCGGGGGCGTCGCCCTAGTCGAGAAGCTGAATGCGCTCGCGGGCAAGCACGGAGTCGGCCGCATAGACCAGATCGAGAACCGCCTCGTCGGCATCAAGTCGCGCGAGGTCTACGAGGCGCCCGCCGCTGTCGTGCTCCACCAGGCGCACCGCGCCCTGGAGGACATGGTCCTCTCCAAGGAGACGCTCCGCTTCAAGCAGCGCGTGGCGCAGGAGTACGCGGACCTCGTCTACAACGGATTGTGGTTCAGCGCCCACCATCAGGATCTCGCGGTGTACGTGCGCAGCACGCAGCGCTTCGTCACGGGGGAGATCCGCATCCGCCTGCACCACGGCACCTCCACCGTCGTCGGGCGACGGTCCGACAACTCGCTCTACTCGGTCTCGCTCGCGACGTACGGGAAGGGCGACGCCTTCGACCAGAACGCGGCCGCCGGCTTCATCGGGGTCTTCGGCCTGCCGCTTCGCAACCAGTCGCGTACCCAGGCGCTCTGGGGCCCCGGCGCCGAGGCTTTGCCCGACGTCGGCGAAGGCGCGGGGCGGGTGAGGCGAGGGGAGTGACCCCGGGGCCCCACCTGTGGTCGGGCCGGTTCGCCGGCGACCTCGATCCGCGCGTTCGAGCCTTCACTTCGTCGCTGAAGCTCGACGAACGCATCGCCCGGCACGACGTGCGCGGCAGCATCGCGCACGCGCGCATGCTCGGACGGCAGGGGATCATCTCGCCGGGCGATTCGAGCGTGCTGGTGCGGGGTCTCGAGGCGATCGATGCCGAGCTGGCAGACGGCACGTTCCCCTGGCCTGCCGGCGCCGAGGATGTGCATTCCGCGGTCGAGCGCGTGCTGCGCGAGCGGCTCGGTGAGGTGGCCGGGCGCCTCCACACGGCGCGGAGCCGCAACGACCAGATCGCGCTCGACCTTCGGCTCCTCGTCCTCGAGCTGCTCGACGAGCTCGATGCGGCGCTGCGCGACCTTGGCCGCGCTCTCCTCGTGCGCGCCGAGAGCGAGATCGAGACGATCGTCCCCGGCTACACCCACCTCCAGCGCGCGCAGCCGATGTCGCTCGCCCACGGCCTGCTCGCGCACGTCGAAGCGGTGCGCCGCGACCGCGAGCGGGCGGCCGGAGCGCGCGCGCGGACATCCATATCGCCGCTCGGCGCGGCCGCGCTGGCCGGGTCCCCGTACCCCGTCGATCCGTCGTTCGTCGCTCGCGAGCTGGGCCTTTCGGGCGTCTTCAGGAACAGCGTCGATGCCGTCGCGGATCGCGACTTCGTCGCGGAATACGTGTTCGTCGCGGCGTTATCGGCCGTCCACGCGTCGCGCCTGGCCGAGGAGCTCGTCCTGTGGTCGAGCGCTGAGTTCGGCTTCGTCGAGTTCGCGGACGAGCATGCGACGGGCTCGAGCATCATGCCGCAGAAGAAGAACCCCGACGTCGCCGAGCTCGCGCGCGGCCGCGCCGGCCGCCTCATCGGCGACCTCGTCGCGGTGCTGACGACGCTGAAGGGGCTGCCCCTGGCGTACGCGAGCGACCTACAGGAGCAGCGGCAGCCTCTGTACGACGCGGCGGGCGCCGCCCACGCGCTGACGGCGCTCGCCATCGTGGTCGCCGGCCTGCATATCGACCGCGAGGCGATGTGGCGTGCGACCGAGCGTGGCCTGCTCACCGCGACGGACCTCGCCGACCATCTGGTGGGAAGGGGAGTGCCCTTCCGTGAAGCGCACGAGATCACCGCGCGCATCGTCCGCGAGAGGCTCCGCGTGCGTGCCGGCCTTGAGGCGATGACGCTCGAGGACTTTCGCGTCTTCGACGCCCGCTTCGCGCCGTCGGTGCTCGATGAGGTGCGAGCGCGGCATTCGCTCGACGCTCGCGGGTCGGACGGTGGCACGGCGCCGCCGCGCGTACGCGAGGCGCTCGCCGAGGCGCGCGTCGCCTTCGAGGCGTGAGGGTCCGGCGGGCGCGGAGGCTGGCCGCGAGGGTTCCGGCACTTTGGGTCGGAGCTCGGCGTCTGAGGGACTCCGCCCTCCTCGTCTGCGCGCGCGTCGCGGTTCGCGCCGCAGATCCAGCGCGCGCGGCGCGCATCTGCGGTGCGGTGGCCGCGATCCGAGAGCGCACGACGATCGGCGCGACCCCTGTCGATGTCCTCGGCATGACGCACCCCGCCGATGAAGCGAGGCGCGTGATGGACGACGACGACTTTGCGCTGGAGTTCGCGGCGGGCCGGGCGCTCTCGCTCGAGGAGGCCACGACCGCGGCGCTCAGGGTGTGATCGCGCTCTAATGTCGGTGGGTGCAGAACCTCACCCGCACCCTGGTCGCCTCGTTCGACGCCCTCGCGATGACCGCGTTCGCCTACGTCGCCACGGGCGGCACCTTCCAACACGCGGCCGAGGACATCGTGCTGTGGGGCTCTGCCGTGGCGGCCGGCGTTGCCGCCGTGGTGGTCGCCATTGACGCGTCGCCGCTGATCGGGTGGATCGCCATCGGCTACGTCCTCTTCGCCGCGCTGCTGACGGGCGAGGAGCCGCACCTGCTGTTACTCGCGCTCGCCGTCGCGCTCATGCCCGTTGTCCAGCGGCCACGACGGTCGCTCGCGATGGGCGTGGCGGTGGCGGCGGTGGCCGCCCTCGTCACGCGCGCGGCGGTCACCGCGCTGATGTGACACCGGTCCGCGCGCCTGCGGAACGCGGATAGCATCTTCGAGATGCGGGTCATGAGGACGCGCCCCACGATCCGCGCCGTCAACGGGCTGGTCGCGAGCGGGCACCACCTCGCCACCGTCGCGGGCATCGAGAGCCTGCGCGAGGGTGGCTCGGCGACCGACGCGGCTGTCGCGGCCGCCGCGGTCTGCGCGGTCGTGCTTCCGCACCGCACGTCCATCGGCGGCGATCTCTTCGCCCTGGTGTACGACGCGCGGACGCGCAGGGTGACGGCGTACAACGGCTCGGGCGCGGCTTCCCGCCACCTCGATGTCGAGTCGTTCGCCGGCGGTTATCCGTCCGGCGGCACCCGGACAGCGACCGTCCCGGGCGTGGTCGCCGCGTGGGAGGACCTCATGGCGGACTGGGGTCGCCTCGGGCTCGAGCGGGCGCTGCGCTCGGCGATCCACTACGCGGCCCACGGCTTTCCGGTCAGCGACGTGCTGGCCGGCGACATCGCCGAACACTCGGCCGCCCTCGCCGCCGATCCCGGTTGCGCGCGCGTGTTCCGGCCGCGCGAGCTGGGCGTCGGCGAGATCCTCGTGCAGCCGGAGCTCGCGGCCGCGCTGCGCGAGATCGCCGAGCAGGGCGCGACCGCTTTCTACCGGGGAGCGCTCGCGGAGCGCTTGGCCGACGGGATCGCGCGACTCGGAGGCGACATCGACCGCGAGGACCTTGCGGCTCACGCGACCGAGCGCCGCGATCCGCTCAGCGTCGACTATCGCGGCTTCCGCGTGTTCGGCCAGCCTCCGGTCTCGCAGGGCCACGTCCTGCTCGAGGAGCTCGCCATAGCGTCGGGGCGTGACTTTTCGGGCATGGAATGGGGCGGCGCCGACCTCGTGCACGAGATGGTCGAGATCAAGAAGCTGGCGTTCGCCGACCGTGACGCGCACGCTGGAGATCCTCGAGCGGTCGCGTTCTCCGCCGAGGCGCTCCTGGATCCGGCTTTCGTCGAAGCGCGCCGGGCCGCGCTGCCCGGCCGCGCCACCGAGCGCGTCGACGCAGGGGCGCTCGCGGCCGCCATGCCGGCCGACACGACGTACCTTGCCGTGGTCGACCGCGACGGGAACGCCGTCTCGCTCATCGAAAGCGTGTTCAGCGCGTTCGGCGCGGTCACGATCGTCCCGGAAACCGGCGTCCTGTTGAACAGCCGGCTCACCGGGTTCTCCCTCGACCCGGCCTCACCCAACGCGCTCGCTCCGGGAAAGCGCCCCGTGCACACGCTCAACGCCGCCATGGCCCTCGACGGAGCCAGGCCGCGCTTCGTCTTCGGTACTCCCGGACGGCAGGCGCAGGTGCAAACGAACTTCCAGCTCGCCGTCGCGCTCATCGACCACGGCCTGGACGTACAGGAGGCGATCGACCAGCCGCGCTGGTACCACGAGCGCGGGCGGGAGCTCCGCATCGAGGCTCGCTACCCGCAGGAGGTCCGTCGCGCCCTCGCCGAGAAGGGGCACGACGTCCGACTCCTTCCCGACTGGGCCGAGGTCACGGGCGGCGCCCAGGCCATCGCGGTCGATCCGCGCGGCGTGCTCGCCGGAGGGGCGGACCCGCGGCGCGAGGGGCTCGCGGCCGGGTACTGATGTCGCGACGCGGTCGCGGCACCGGCGTGCTCCTCGCTCTCACGTTCACGTGGGCCGCCGTCGCGTCGGCATGCGAAGCCGCGCCTCCGGCCGCCGAACCTGTCGCGCGTGCGTACGCCTCGGCGTGGACGACCGGCGATTACCCCGCGATGTTCGCTTCGCTGACCGACGAGTCGCGAGCCAGGTACGGCGAGGACGCGACGACCAAGCGGCTTCCGCGCATCGCCGAGGAGTTGACGCTCCGCGCGCTCGATGTGCAGGCGGGTGAGGCCACGCGCGCGGCCGGAGCAGACGGAAAGCCGGACCCGCGTCACGCGAGTGTGCCGCTGTCGATCGCCTTCCACACCGCGCGGGTCGGCGACTTCCGGGCGCAGACGAACCTCTCGCTCGTCCTCGTTGGCGAGAAGGACAAGGCGGCGTGGCGGATCGATTGGTCGCCGCAGGCGATCCTGCCGCAGCTCACGTCCGGACGGCTGGTGCGCGTGACCCGCCTCCCCACCAGCCGCGGACGCATCCTCGCGCGGGACGGCAGCGAGCTCGCGACCTTTGTCGATGCGTCGGTCGTCGGTGTCGTCCCGGGCCAGATCAAGAACGAGGCGGCGATGCTCGCGAGCCTCTCGTCGATCGTGGCGCTGAAGGCCGAGGACATCAAGGCGAAGTACACGCAGGCCTGGGTGCGTCCGGAGAGCTTCGTGCCGGTCAAGACGATCTTCGATCTCACGGCCGACGCGCGCGCCAAGCTCTCGGTCATCGAGGGCGCGCAGCTCCAGCCGCAGCGCGTGCGCTCGTATCCGACCAGTCTCGCCGCGCAGACGATCGGGTACGTCGGCGAGGCGAGCGAAGCGGATGCCGCCAAACGCGCCGACCGCGGCTTCATGCCCGGCGACACCGTCGGGAAGACGGGACTCGAGGCCACGCTCGATGATGTGCTCGGAGGCAGCTTCGGCTGGCGCCTCGGGATCGTCGAGAGCGACGAGCGCCCGGTGGAGACCCTCGCGGAGACGCAGCCGGTCCCCGGTCAGGACGCCGTGCTCGCGCTCGACCCCGTGATGCAGCGCGCTGCGGAGAGCGCGCTCGGCGATCAGAGGGGCGCCGTCGTGGTCGAGGACCCATGGTCGGGCGAGGTGCAGGCGATCGCGAGCCGGCCATCGTTCGACCTCGGCGCCTTCATCCGGCAGGACGGCGGCGTGGCGCAGATCGCCGCCGATCCGCGGAAGCCGTTGTTCAACCGCGCCACCTTCGGGCGATATCCGACGGGATCGTCCTTCAAGCCGATCACCGCCGCGGCCGCGCTCCGCCAGGGCCTGTATCACGCGGGGGACCGCATCGATTGCCCGGCGGTGTGGACAGGATACGGCCCCCAGTGGCGCCAGCTGAACCACGAGACGAGCGACCTCGGCCCTATCGACCTCCGCACGGCGCTCGCGCGATCGTGCAATTCGTTCTTCTACGAGCTCGGGAAGCGCCTGAACGACGCGAATCCGGACCTGCTGCCCGACGAGGCCAAGAGCTTCGGGCTCGGCAAGGGGACGGACATCGACTACGTCTTCGAAGACGGCGGCCTCGTCCCGAGCCGAGCGTGGAAGGCGCAGCAGTTCGCGAACGACCCAGCCGCCGCCGGATGGAACCCGGGCGACGCCACGAACCTCGCGATCGGCCAGGGTTTCCTGCTCGTGACGCCGCTGCAGATGGCGAACTATGCGGCCGCGCTCTCCAACGACGGCATCGTCTGGAAACCGCGCCTCGTCCTCGAGCTGCGCGACCGCGCCGGCACGACGACGAAAACGTTCCCGAAGGCCGAAGCCGGGCACGCGCTGAGCGCCGCGACGGACCTCTCGCTCATCCGTGACGGGATGCGCGCCGTCGTGACCGACCCCTTCGGCACGGTGTATTTCCCGTTCCTCGGCTTCGCGGTCCCCACCGCCGGCAAGAGCGGCACCGCCGAGACGACGCCCGGCGCGCCGGACGCGTGGTTCATCGGTTTCGCGCCGTTCGACCGCCCCGCTCTCGCGATCGCCACGATCCTCGAGGAGAAGCCGGGCCTCACCGGCTCACAGGACACCGCGAAGATCTCGCGGACCGTGCTCGCCGCTCGCTTCGGGACGCCGTAGCGTCGGAAGGCCCTTATCCAGCGCACGGACTGAAGTCGACTCCGCGCCGGGCGCGTTGCATCGCTCTGCAGTACGCGCAGCTTCCTGTCGGCCGCGGCGCGCGCAAACTCCGTGGGTTCCATCGAGTTGATCGTGCCGTCCTTGATCGTGCTCCCGGGGCGTACGCGGCTCAGTGGAGCCGCTTCGACTCGTCCACGCCCATGCGCGTCGCGTCAGCAGCGGCCTCGATGAGCTCGATGGCGAATCCGCGAGCGTCGTCCGGCCTGAGATCGATCACGGTCCGATGACCCGGCGCATCGAGCTCCAAAGAGACGTTGCCGGGGAACGCCTTCAATAACACGGCATTCTGGGGAGTTGAGACTTCAGCGGACGTGGGCGCGGCTTTGGCGCCGGGATCGCGCGTCCTTTTCGTCCCGTTGTCCATCTGCCGCTCGAGCTGCTCGATCCAGTAGACCCCGCTCGCGAGGCTGCCCCACCTCTCGAGCGCGCTCGCGCCGCTGGTCTGCTGCACGAGTGCCAGCCCATTGCGTTCCGCACGCTCGCGCGCTTGTCGCAGCGCTTTGGTCGATCGTCCGAGGGCGAGACGACGATCGGCCTCCTCGATCACCTCGATGGCCTCCCGCTCGAATTCCATCGCGAACGCGGCCGGGTCGCCGAGTATGTCGAAGCGTTTCGCCAGTTTCACCCTGATCCTCCCTTCGCGCCGCTCATGCGTCCGATTGCACTTCGAGCGTGTATCGGATCCGCTGCGGCGTGCCCTTGACCCCGGCACGCGCCAGCGCGAGCTTCGAGACATATCCGTTGGCGAGCGGTGCGTCCTCCCGTGGGTCGTCGTATCGGATGCTGCCCTTCTTCGGCTCTTTGAGGATGAACTCGCCGGTCAACGTGATGATGTGCGGCAACGTGCGGCCTCCCTCTCTCTTGACTGCCCTACGGGACGTCCTGCCTCTCTTGGCTACCCCACCGTAGCGCTCGATCCAAGGGCCAGGCGGGTCGAGCGAGGATTCGCTCGGGAATTGCCCATACGAACGCGGGCGCCAGGCATACGCGGAATTGCGCGCGGCACGAAGCTGGACGGATTGGCATACGCAGCCGCGCCGGGCGGGTCGAGGGAGCGGGCTCGCCGATGAGGCGGGCAGCGTGCGGTCGCGGCCGGACAGGTGCGATGGCAATCGGGGAGCGCGCGGGGGACCCGCCGAGTCGGCGGGCAGCCCGACCGAGGCAACGCGCCCGGCGCGGCGTCGACTTCAGATGTCTCAGAGACCACGACCTCGATCCGGCGACCAAGCATGTCTCGCAAACGGACCGCCGTACCACACCGTAATCTCGTCCCATCCCAGTCTCGGACACGCCGCTGACCCGTCGGCTCGACAACGGGCTCATCCTCTACGCGGTCGCGGCGCGGCACGCGCCCGTCGTGTCGCTGTGGGTCTGGTACCACGTCGGCGGGCGGAACGAGGTCCCCGGCACGACGGGCATGTCCCACTTCCTGGAGCACATGCTCTTCAAGGGGACTCCGTCGCATCCGAAGGGTGACCTCGACAAGCTCCTCGCGCGCTACGGGGCGCAGTGGAACGCGTTCACCAGCGAGGACGTCACCTGCTATTTCGAGACGGTGCCGAAGGAGCGGTACGCCACCGCGCTCGAGCTCGAGGCGGATCGCATGCGCAGCGCGCTGATCTCGGCCGAAGAGGTGGAGGCGGAGCGCACCGTGATCGTGAGCGAGCGCGAGGGATATGAGAACGACCCCGCGTTCCTCCTCGGCGAAGAGCTGCAGGCCGTCGCGTTCTCACGGCACCCCTACGGTCAAGGTGTGATCGGAAGCAAGGCCGAGATCAAGCTCATGACCCGGGACGGCCTATACGCGCACTACCGGCGGTTCTATTCCCCGAACAACGCCTACGTCGTCGTCGCCGGCGACGGGGACGCCGAGGAGCTGCTCGCCTCCGCGGGGACCGCGTTCACGCCGGTGGAGGGCGAGCCAACGGCGGAGCCCGCGCACGCGCCTGAGCCCCCACAGCATGGAGAGAAG